>JALSQB010000224.1 GCA_026985655.1 Campylobacteraceae bacterium
CCTAAACTCTCTTTTCGTTTAAGTGCAGCATCTACAATGGCTGAAGCTGTATTGAGTCTAAGCTCTAAAAGCCGTCCAATATCTCTATTTTTCATATCAAAAATCTCATTTTTGGCTTGAAGCAAACCTTTTTTAGTTCGCATAACCCCCATCTCTTCCCACATAATCTTACGTAAACGTCTTTTATAGACCCTATCTTTTTCATGATGAATAATATTATTGTACTCTTTATCAAAGTTAGGAATTTTTACGGCTTGATGCTCTTTGGCTAAGATATAGTTTGCCACACGTTTCGCAAAAACCACCCCTTCTAAAAGAGAGTTTGATGCCAAACGGTTTGCTCCATGTACGCCTGTTGAAGAGGCTTCACCTATGACATAAAGTCCTTCTATGCCTTCTACACAACCGTGGGTATCACATTTTATGCCCCCTACGGCGTAATGAAAAGCTGGAGAGATGGGAACTCTGTCTTGTGGGAAATTATAACCAATAGCTTCAAACGTTCTTGTAATGTTAGGAAAACGTTTATGAAACCACTCTTTTTCAAACATTGAGAAATCCAAATAAACCTCTTCACCTGTTTTTCGTTTATGGTCAAATATGGCTCGACTCACAATGTCACGTGAAGCCAATTCTCCTCGTTCATCATAGTCAAATAAAAAACGTCGTCCATCTTCACTAACAACATACGCTCCCTCACCTCTTAGTGCTTCGGTAAGTAAAAGTTTTCTTGCAAAAGGAGTTTTTACAAATACCGTTGGGTGAAACTGCATCATCTCCATGTCAGCTAATTCTATCCCTTTTTCCACACAAATACCATGAATATCAGCCGAGACAGTTCGTGAATTGGTATTAAATTCATAGAGTGAACCAACACCACCAGAAGCGATAATCACATCATCAGCATAGAGGGTTTGATGTTGATGATTGACCAAGGCTTTAACCCCAAAACATCGTCCATCTTGAATAAGTAAATCATAGACTAAGGTATTTCTTTGGAGTTGATGCTTATTTTGCACCATCATAAAGTAGTGCATATAACGCCCTGTTGCATCACCTCCTGCATGAACAATACGTTCTGTTGAATGGGCAGCTTCTTTAGTATAGAGAAGTTCCCCTTTTTCATCAACATCAAATTCCATACCTCTTTTAATAATATCAGCTGTTGTTTCAAGTGACATTTGAGATAAAATTTTAACTGCTTCTTCATCATTATGATAAGAACCAGCAGACATGGTGTCTTTAACATGAGCGGGAATATCTGCCTCATTCAGTGCCGTTACCATACCTCCTTGAGCATAAAAGGTATTACACTCCCAAGGAATATCTTTACAAACAACCAATACTTTTTTTTCTTTTGGAAGATTCATCGCAGTATAAAGTCCTGCTATACCTGCTCCAATTATTAATACATCATATTTTTTCATAAGTAAATTATATATTAGGAGTTCTTAGTTTCATATGAAACACTCTCTTCCCAATAGGGATTGGCTTTATATCCACAAGCACTTAACAATAAACAGCAAATAGATGTTATAATCACCTTATGAAACATGTTACTACAATTCTTTCTCATATTCAAAGTCTTCCTCAATTTAAACTACTTAAGAGTCACTACTGTTATCAAAAGTTTCTTTCACTTTTAAGCCCAAAGTTTAAAAAAGCCATTGCCTTTGTCTATGTACGAGATGAGACACTTTTTGTGGCACTCTCTCACCCTGGGTTTAAGATGGAGTTGAATTATAATAAAAATTTATTAAAGAGCTTGGTAGCTATGTTAGCCCAACAAGATGAGAAATGCCAAAAGATGAAAGTATCAAAAGTTGTTCTGTTTAACAGTAAAAATCATAAATTTGTTCAAGAGAAAAGCACCTATTGTTCTGTGCCTCACTACCAAGAGATGGCATTGGGTACTTTTACCATAGAGAGTGAAGATAAAGATTTACTTCAAGCCTTTGAAAATATTCGACAATCCATTGAAAAACAATGTTAAAAACCATTCAAAACCTTCCTAGCGATGCAGGTGTTTACCAATATTTTGACAAAAACCAGCAACTTCTCTATGTGGGAAAAGCTAAAAATTTAAAAAATCGTGTTAAGTCTTATTGGCGTTTTACCCCTAAGCTACACCCTAATCCAAAACAGAGCTTACGCATTTTACGCATGCTAGAACAAGCTGTTAAAATAGAATACATCATAGTAGAGAGTGAAGTCGATGCCCTTATTTTAGAAAACTCACTCATTAAACAGCTCAATCCCAAATACAATATATTGCTTCGTGATGACAAAACCTACCCCTACATTTACCTTGATGAGTCACAAGATTTTCCCCGTTTTGAGCTAACCCGTAAAGTGGTAAAAGGTAAAAATATACGCTACTATGGTCCTTTTCCCAATGGAGGGAAAGTGCTACTCGATACGATTTATGAACTCTTTCCTTTGGTACAAAAAAAAGCATGTTTAACAGGAGGAAAAGCCTGCCTTTTTCATCAAATTGACAAATGTTTAGCACCTTGTGAGGGTAAAGTAAGCATTCAAAAGTATCAAAATATTATTGAAGAGGTTAAACAATCTATCATTAAACGTTCTCTTTTAATAGAAAAACTCAATGAGAAGATGCTAAGCTTAGCGATGAATGAACGTTATGAAGAGGCAGCTACTTTACGTGACAATATCAAAACCATAGAATCACTCACTGTTAGTTCTAACATTGACCTAGCCAACAGTGATAACTTAGATATTTTTGCCATACACAATGGAAACACTAAAGGGGTGATTGTTAAAATTTTTATGCGTTCTGGACGGGTTGTCTCTTCAAGCTATTCAACTTTTAGAGGGGCTGATATTTATGATGAGAATGAAGCTTACAAGCAAGCCCTTTTAGCCTTTTATCAAGAGAGTTCCGTGCAAATTGCCAATAATATTTTAGTTGCTCACCCTTTTGATGATGCTGATGAAATAGCCAACATACTCTCTAAACGCCTCAAGAAAAAAGTAGAAATTATCCACCCTTTAAGAGGAAATAAAGCTAAACTCACGGCTCTTGCTCTAAAAAATGCTCAAGAGGTACTTAAAAAAGAGACCCCAAAAGAGGAGATTGAACCAAGCATTGCCAAGCTCTTTGAACTTAGTAAAGTGCCTTTTAGGATTGAATCTTTTGACAATTCACACATGATGGGGGTAGCCACGGTTGGAGCTATGGTCGTATGGGAAGAAGGAAGATGGCATAAAAAAGATTATAGACGTTATGCCCTAGAGAGCAAAGATGAGTATGGACAGATGAAAGAGATGCTAAGCCATCGTATTGAGAGTTTTTCTAAGAGTTCACCTCCTGATTTGTGGATTTTAGATGGAGGAGAAACCTTACGAAGACTTGCTGTTTCACTCCTAAAGAAAGCAAAAATAAACTTAGAAGTCATCGCCATTGCCAAAGAGAAACTAGATGCAAAAGCACATCGAGCGAAGGGAGCAGCAAAAGACATTATTTACACTGAACACTCTGTTTTTGAACTCAAAACAAATGACAAACGATTACAATGGGTACAACGACAACGAGATGAAGCCCATCGCTTTGCCATTACCTACCATCAGAACAAAAAACGCAAAGAGGACACACAAAATTCTCTACTACAAAAAAAAGGCATCGGTCCTGCTACAGTGAAAAAGCTTCTTAACTATTTTGGTACTTTTAAAGCCATTGAAGAGGCTACATATCAAGAGATAAGCATCGCATCTTCTGAGAAAATTGCCAAAATATTAAAATAATTTTTGTTAAATAAAAATATTAATCTAAGTAACATAACATAGAATATTAGATATTGTAAACAAACTCTTTCTTAAATATATTAATTTTAGTAAATAATATTAGTTTAATATTAGTCTTAGCTTGTTTGTTATAAAATTCTTCATTAGTTCAGAACTATAGATTTAACCAAAGGTAAACATATGCATCATCCCATTCCATTAGATGTACAATATTCATTTAACGACAATTTAATATATGAAACAGATTTATCAGGTATTATTACTTATGCCAATCAAAATTTTTGTAAAGTGACAGGATACAAGCGAGAAGAGCTTATGGGAAAAAATCATATTATTTTTAAACATCCTGATGTTCCAGATGATTTATATAACAACCTATGGTCAACCAAAAAATCCTTAAAACAGTGGTTTTCAGTACTGAAAAATATACGTCGTGATGGCATGTACTTTTGGTCTGATATACACTGTACCATTAAATATGATGACAATAATAAAGAAATTGGTTTTTTAATTGTTCATAAACCAACATCATCTTTAAATATTGAAGAAGAGACAGAGCGATATGCTCAATATAATATAAAATAAAGAGGTAAATATGTATTACGGATACAATGATGCACAAGAGATACTGTTTGCAGATCAAGCATTTATATCATTACTAAAATTTAATTCATTTCAAGCATTAAGAACATCTGATGTCATGAATAAGCTAATTTTTGAAGATAAACAACTTATAATTACACAAAAAGAGCAAACCATTAATGCCTCTTTTTCTAAGCATGAGATATTTGGGCTAGAGGGAGCATTTTATTTAATCAAACTAGATGAAATTCAAGTTGAAAGTAATATCGCAACATCTACCCCAAAAGGCTTAATAGCAAGCTACCCTGCTATCTATTTGGATGTTGAGAAGATTTCTAAAGAGATAGGACTCTGTGTTGCTGATTATAAACTCTATCTTGATAGTTTTATTGACCAATCCATTATTGATGAAAAACGTCTTTTAGAAGGAAATGATAAGGTGGTAAAAAACCTTTCAAACCTTGCATTAACGCTTAAAATACCACAAATAAATATTTTACTTTTAAAAATTCAAAAACTTTCACAATATGAGCGTATGCCTTTAGTCGATGAGTACTATACAAAGCTCGTACTCTTAACACTTGAAAAACCTGAAGGTTATGAAGAAGAGATTTCAGAAGATATGTTTGAGAGTGACCTTAATACACCAGAGAAAGAAGAGGAACTAAATGCAAGATTTTCTGATTTATTAAAAAATGTAGATAACGATAAAAGTAACGATAATGATATTATCGCTGATGATCCTCTTTTTAGTGATGAACTACCTATGATAGATAACAATCACTTATCACTAGATAATGTGCCATTACTTCCAATCTCCTATGATCCTCAAACAGCAGCAGATGAACTTAACTTACCTGTTGTACTCATTGAAGAGTTTGTTGATGATTTTATTGAACAAGCACGGCAAGACAAAGATCACCTTCTAACCTCTTACCATCAAAAAGATCTCGATAATATTCAGGAATTAGGGCATAAACTCAAAGGTGCAGCCAGTAATTTACGGATTAATGAGCTATCAGACATTTTAGAAGAGATTCAATTTTGTTCAGACTATACTAAACTTGAGAGTCTATTTGTTGAGTACTGGGGACATTTTTTATCCCTAGAGAAACAGATGAAACAGTTAAAAGATTAATTAATGCAACTAAATAACAAAGTTAAACTTATCAGTATGCTACCACTCTTTTTACTTTTTCTTATAGGAGGATACACTGCTTTTACCTCTTATAACCCAGTAAACAGCGATATAATGAAACAATCTATACTTTTTTATGGTGCAATTTCCTTATTAATTTTTATCTTAATATTAACAGTAGTCAGTTATTTTGTTTGGAGTGAACTCAATAAAAATAAGATAGATTTACAAGAGATGATTGAAAACTCTATTTTAGATACCGATAATCTTTACCATAAAACTGGCTTAAATCTTAAAGAAGATGTCGATTTAAAAAGTAAAGAAGGAATTCAAAACTCTTATAAACTAATTAAAACGCTAATTGAAAATGCTAAAGCTGATAAACAAGAGGCATTAGAAGCCAATGCCTCAAAATCTCTTTTCTTAGCCAATATGTCTCATGAGATTAGAACCCCACTCAATGGGATTGTAGGATTTACAGAACTTTTAAAAAGTACTAAAATAGATGATGAGCAACGAGAGTTTATTAATATAATTGAAAAAAGTTCTGAAAACCTTTTAAGTATTATTAACAATATTCTTGATTTATCAAAAATAGAAAGTAATAAAACTGAACTTGATATTATTATCTTTGACCCTATTATTGAATTTGAAAATGCTATTGAGACTTATGGGATTAAAGCTTCAGAAAAAAATATTGCATTAGATATCTTTTTAGATCCTACAATAGATAAAAAACTTTTAGGTGATGCGACCAAACTAAAAGAAGTACTCATTAATCTCCTCTCCAATGCCATTAAGTTTACAGACTTTGGTGGTAAAATCGCAGTGGATATTCGTAAAGTATCTACCCTAGAGAATAAAACTGAACTCTCATTCTCCATTAAAGACAATGGTGTCGGAATGACCAAAGAACAGCAACTTAACGTATTTACTGCCTTTACGCAAGCAGATGTTTCTATTACGAGAAAATATGGAGGTACAGGTTTAGGTTTAACCATCTCCACAAAATTCTTAGAACTTATGGACTCAGAGTTAAAACTAGAGAGTGAAAAAGAGAAAGGGACACGCTTCTTCTTTAATGTAATATTTGAAGAGGTACTTGAAGGAACAGAACTTTCAAGCATTGAAACACTCCAAAAACAGAAAATTTGTAAATTTAAATATGATTTACCAACACAACAAGACATCTATTTAGACCAATATTTGGAATCTTACAATGTTAAAACAACTTCATTTCAAAATATGTCTGATTTAAAAAAATGTAATGATGATAGTGACGTTAATGGAATATGGATTGATGCAGACAATAGTGATGATGATTTTTTAAATAATATCCATAAATTACATCCCCAAAAAGTTATTTTACTTGCAAGCTTTTCAAATAGAGACCGTTTAGAAGCACTTAACAATAATGTTGCTAAAATTATTTATAAACCAATTACCCCTACTAAAATTGTTCAAGCCATTAATGCCATTAACAAGGACTCAAGCAAAGAAGCACCTACTCTTGATTTACATGCTTCACCTTTTGACAACATACAATTTCAAGGAGATATTCTTGTTGCCGAAGACAATCTTATTAACCAAAAATTGGTTAAACAAATTTTACTTAAATATGGTGTCAATGTTGAACTTGCCAATAATGGACTAGAAGCCTTTGAAAAAAGAAAAAGTAAACAGTATGATTTAATTTTTATGGATATTCAAATGCCTGTTATGGACGGAGTTGAAGCTACCCATGAGATTATTAACTATGAAGTTGAAGAGAAATTAGAACATACCCCGATTATTGCATTAACTGCCAATGCACTGAATGGGGATAAAGAACGATTTATCAATGAAGGCTTAGATGAATATATTCCAAAACCAATTGAGACCAATGAACTTCTATATATCTTAAAAAAATTCTTAACACCTAAAAATAAAGAAAGTATAGAAAAAATAAATACGGTTCATAAGGAAAAAAATAAACCAACATCCCTTAATATCCTATCTGAGATACCTAATAAATTAGAAATCTTAGAAGATAAAGAGGAATCACTTAGTCAAGAGCTAAGTAATAAACAAATTCTTATTCTTAAACAGAGTCCACTTGAATCACAAATACTCTCAAAAGTAATTGTAAATTTAGGCTATGAAATTCAAATTGTTTCTAATATCCAAGAGCTAGAATCATTTATTCAAAATGAGCAATATGATATTTTATTTATGGATAAAAGTTTAGAAGCGTTTAATAACGAGGTATTAAGCTTACAACACCAAAATATGAGTGTTATTATGTTATCTCCTACTAATGCTAATGATACTTATTACAATACTAAATTAGTTAAAGAGCTACATCAAGGTAATATGAAGCGTGATAAAATCAAACAACTTATTCAAAAATATAGAGGATAAGAGATGAATTTTAAAGTGCTTATCGCTGATGATGATTATATTAACCGAAAACTACTTATTTCTCTGTTAAAAAAAGAGCTCTATCAAGTTGAAGTTTTAGAAGCCGTAGATGGAGAGAGTGCCTTAGCACTTTCTCAAGAAAATAAAGATATTGAGCTAATCCTAGTTGATGTAGAAATGCCTATGATTGACGGTTCAGCCTTTATTAAAAAATATAGATATGAAAACCCTAATAGTAATGTTCCCATCTTAGCCATCTCTTCGAATGACTTAAGAGCAAAAGAAGTTCTCTATATGGGTGCCAATAATTTTTTAATGAAGCCCATAACAAGTGATAAGCTTCTTGATGCTATTGTGAATATTCAGAATTAATATCTAAAAAATTAATCCTTAGCGTCCTCTTCCTCTGGCACTATTTTTTTTAGATTTTTCTTTTTTGGGTGTAGCATCAAAGGCTTTAAAGGCATCTCTTTTAGTCGTTTTGCGTTTTTTACTTGTACTCACTTTTGATTTTTTACGTCCAAAAGCCCCCTGCGTTTTTTTCTTGACATCTACGGTTTTTCTAGCTCCTTTTTGAACTTTTTCAATTTTAGGTGCGTAATCCTCAATCGCTTCACGCTTAATCTGTTTACCCATTAATTGCTCTACATCTCTTAAGGCTACCTCCTCTTTTGGTGAGACTAAGGTAATGGCAAGTCCTACTTTACCTGCCCTACCTGTTCGCCCAATTCGATGCACAAAATCACCTGTTACATGAGGAATGTCATAATTTATTACAACTTCTAAGCTAGGAATATCTAAACCACGTGCTGCAATATCAGTGGCTACCAATACCCTAATCTTCCCCTCTTTAAATCCAGCCAAAGCACGCGTACGCATACCTGAAGTTTTGTCTCCGTGAATAACTAATGTCTTTAAGCCACTTAAATTTAACTCCCTAGCCACCTCATCAGCTTCTTCTTTTTTTCGAACAAAAACCAATACTTGCTTATAATTTTTAGAACCAATAATAAAAGACAAAAGTTCATTTTTTCGCTCTTTTTCTACAGGGTGAATAAGCAGTTCAACCTTTGAGGCAGAAGTTCCCATGCTATCAACTTCTACTAACTTTGGTTTATGCAAAATATCATTTGCCAAACGCTTAACCGAGCCAGAAAGTGTTGCTGAGACTAAAATATTTTGTCGTTTTTTCGGTAGTGCATTAATAATCTGCATCACTTCATGCACAAAGCCCATGTCCAAAATGGTATCAGCCTCATCTAAAACCAAATAGCGTACTGCCTCTGTATTGATATTTTTTTGCATAAAATGCTCTAAAAAACGCCCAGAAGTTGCCACAATAATATCTGCCCCATTTTTAAGTCTGTTTGCTTGAGATGTCATATTTGCGCCACCATAAAGCAGTACTGATTTCAAAGGTAGATACTTGGCATAAGCTTCAAAACTCTCATGTACTTGTCGTGCCAATTCACGCGTAGGTACAATAACAATGGCACGTAGATGAGGCTTTTGCTTCAGAGTATTTTTAGAGAGTTCATGAAGAATGGGTAAAGCAAAACCAGCTGTTTTCCCTGTACCTGTTTGTGCGCCAGCCATAACATCTGAACCTTTTAAAATGACAGGAATTAAAGCTTTTTGAATGGGTGTTGCATGCTCATAGCCTTTCTCTTTAATGGCTTTAATAATTTCAGATGATAATCCCAATGTTGCTAATGACATAGTTACTCTTTATGTTATAATTTACGCAATTATAACGTATTCATGACATAGAGGAAGATAGATGCAAAAAGAACGAATTATTGGATTAGATATTTTTAGAGGTTTAGCACTGCTAATGATGATGACCTACCATTTTACCTATGATTTAAATTACTTTGGATTTATTAGAGTCGATATGAACCATACCCCTAGCTTTTTACTTTTTCGGTACACTATTATATCAATGTTTCTTATGAGTGTGGGCGTGAGTCTTACCTTAGTACATCAAAATGGCATACGCTGGTTAAGCGTATGTAAACGTATCTTGCAATTAGGTCTAGCCTCTTTACTTGTTACCAGTGTTACCTATTTTATTTTTCCAAACTCTTGGATATATTTTGGCATTTTACACTTTATCTTTGTTGCTTCACTCCTTATACTGCCTTTATTACCCTTTCCCAAACTCACCTTTATCTTAGCCATTTTCATCTTAGTTACTTCAGCAAGTAAACTCATAGATATGAATGGTGTATTTGCCTTACTCCAAACACCATTACACCTTCCCTATCATTCAGAAGATTTAATCCCTCTTGTCCCATGGATAGCTGTTGTACTTTTAGGTATGAGCCTTGTCCAACAAAACTACCATCAAAAAATTTTTACCTCTAAAATTTTCACAACTCATTCCATATTTCATAAGATACTCAAAACAATGGGGCAACACTCTTTGCTTATCTATCTTAGCCATCAACTACTCTTTTTTGGGGCATTTGAACTTTACTTTATAGTTTTTTCAAAATAATCGACTGACGAACAGAGTAGTAGTCATAAACCTTTAACCAATCCAAAGAGTTAATCGCTTCTGTTCCAGCTTCCCAAGCCTCATTTTCTTTTAAGGCTTCGGCCTGTCTATTTTGAGCATCAAAATTGGCATAAAACAAATTAAACCAATGATATTCATCTCCTAAAGCTTCTGCCGAAATTGCATCATGTATCACCTCCAAATAATCCTCTGGAATGGAAAACTCCTCTTTAGGATTTATCACCCCATAGTCTCCAATGAATGCCAAATACTGCTCACCATGTAACTCCCAAGTATCAATGGAAATCTCTTTAGCATCATAGCCCCAAAAAGCAGCTAAATACAGAGGCAAAGCATTTTTAATAAAGTTCTCCAAAGCCGATTCAAATTTTTTCTCACCAAAGCCAGCAAAACTCTCAATAACACTTCTTTTTTCATTGAGAAAAATCTCAATGGTTAATTGCCCTACATGTTCCGTAGCTTCTGGATACCAAAAAGCTTTCATCGCAGGATAAGTCTGTGTAGGAAGTACCCAACCCTCTTCTACTTTAGGGTCAAATCCATGGGCTTTAAAAATTGCTTCTACTATTTTTTCTAATTTTTTATCGTCTATCTTTGACATTGTAATCCTATTTTTTGTTAATTTATAATTGTAGCTAAAGAGTTTAAAATATTATAATATAAAGAAAAATACTTAATGTTAAATAAAATTTATAATTTAATTTATTTTTTATCTTTCTACTAATTTACACAATTCTAACCCATTTATGCCCTATAATTATACTTCAAAACAAATACTATATAGCGAGACTAATATGACAAAAGCATTAAACCGTAACTATTACAATGACGAAAAACTAAGCAAAGATGAATTACTTTTTTTTAAAAAAGCTTTAGAAGAGAAACGAGAAAAAATTGAAAAAAATGTTAAACTAACTTCTAACAATGTTGAAAATGGCGATAAATGTCACCTAAAAGATGAAGCAGACCAAGCGTCTAATCTTATTGATACGCATACCACCAACGCCATTATTAAAGAACAGACAAAAAGTTTAAATCAAATTAATAGATGTCTGAACAAAATAGCAACTGGTCGCTATGGTATCTGTAATATGTGTGAAGAGACCATTGATATTGAACGACTAAAAGTTAAAATATTTGCTGAATATTGTATCTCATGTAGAGA
The DNA here is from genome assembly GCA_026985655.1 of Campylobacteraceae bacterium. GTDB lineage: Bacteria > Campylobacterota > Campylobacteria > Campylobacterales > Sulfurovaceae > UBA1140. The sequence continues at coordinate 11,572 of JALSQB010000224.1, forward strand.
GATTATTGAACAACAGTAATTAAACCCCCTGTAAATTCTCTTTTAAAAATTGAATTTACAGTATAATCCCACCTATGCAAAACCTCCCAATAAACCAAGTTATCCCCCCAATTAAAGAAAAACTCAATAGCCATCAAAGTGTAGTACTACAAGCCCCTCCAGGTGCAGGTAAAACTACGGCTCTGCCCTTAGCCCTACTCGAAGAACCTTGGCTTAAAAACAGACAAATCATTATGTTAGAGCCTCGTCGTTTGGCTGTGCGTTCTTCTGCGTACCGTATGGCTGAACTCTTAGGTGAAAAAGTAGGTCAAACCATTGGTTATCAGATTAAAATGGAATCCGTACAGAGTCAAGCCACCAAAATTCTCATTGTCACCGAAGGAATTTTAACACGAAAACTCCAAGCTGACCCAAGTTTAGAAAATATTGCCCTAATAATTTTTGATGAATTTCATGAACGCTCACTTCATGCTGATCTCTCTTTAGCCCTAGCTTTAGAGTCACAGTCTATTTTACGTGAAGATTTAAAAATCCTCATTATGTCAGCAACACTTAACACCCAAGCCATCTCAAAACTCTTGAACAATGCCCCCATCATTCAAAGTGAAGGTCGTTGTTTTCCTGTGGAATCCATCTACTTAGCGCCAAATACGCCTTTGCCCACCAAAAAAGAGTTACCTTTTGTCGTGCATCAAAAACTGATGTATATTTTGGCACATAATGAGGGAAACATCTTAGTATTTTTAGCAGGTATTCGCGAAATTAAAAAAGTAGAACAGCTCTTAAAATCCACCATTTCAAAAGAGATTTACCTCTCAACACTCTATGGAAATCTAAGCAAAGAAGCCCAAGACAGAGCCATTAAATCCCCACCTAAAGGCAAGCGTAAAATAGTTCTTGCCACCAACATTGCCCAAACCTCTTTGACCATTGAGGGGATTAAAATAGTTGTCGATTCAGGAATGCATAATGTCGCCGTATTTAATCCATTTTCAGGTATGAATAAATTAGAGAGTCAATTTATTTCTCAAGATTCAGCCACCCAAAGAGCAGGACGTGCTGGGCGTTTGAGTGCAGGAAAAGCGTATCATCTTTGGCATAAATCTAAAATACTCTTGCCACACGACCAAGCTGAAATACTCCAAAGTGACCTTAGCCAACTGCTATTGGAATTAGCCTTGTGGGGCAATCAAAACATCAATGAACTCTTATGGCTTGATTTACCTCCAAATACGGCACTCACCCACGCTAAAAAACTTTTAATACAACTTGAAGCCTTAGACAAAGAGGGTAAAATTACCCCCCATGGAAAAGCCATGAGCCATTACCCTATGCACCCAAGATTATCACATATGATGCTCAAAGCTAAAACTTTAAATCTTAGTTATGAAGCGTCACTATTGGCTGTACTTATTTCAGAAAAAGATATTTATAAAAACAGCTTCTCTTCTGATTTAAAAGAGCGTGTTCAAACTTTACATGAGGTGCGTACTAAAAACACCTTAAGTAGCCAATATATAAACATCTCCCAGTGTCATACTTTACTCAAAAGTGCCAAACGCATAGAAAAAAACCAAAATGAAAACCTCAATACCCAACACCTAGGCACACTTCTTGCTTTTGCTTACCCCGATAGAATTGCGATGCAACGTTCGCATCAAAAAGGCACATACCTGTTAAGTAACGGTAAAGGAGCATCACTTCACCATGAAGATGAACTCTTTCACGCACGTTTTTTAGTGGTAGCTGATGGAGCAGGTGACAATACCAATACCAAAATCTACAAAGCCATTGAGACAAATTTAGCTGATATTGAAACCAATTTAAAGATGTATATAGAGACCAAAGAGCTAGTACAATGGAATGAAGAACAAGCACGTGTCGATGTTCTTGAAGTGCAGTCGTTAGGGGCAATTATATTAAAAGAGCGACAAATCAACAATAGCTCAAATGAAGAGATAATCGAAATGCTCATAGCAGAGCTGGAAGCTTTAGGACTCAAAGCCTTAAACTTTTCAAAAGAAGCCCAAAACTTAAAAGATAGAGTCAATTTTTTAAATCATCACAAGCTAGCATTTCCAAACTTTTCAGATGAGTACCTTTTGGAAAATATGGACGAATGGTTAGCTCCTTACCTCACAGGTATTACAAGCCTTAGAGCCACTCAACAGTTAGATTACCATAATATCTTATTGGCTCAACTTAGTTTTGAACAAAGCAAAATGTTAGACAAACTAGCCCCCAAAAAACTAAAAGTAGCCTCTGGTTCTCACATCAATATTGACTACACAAACAAAGAACAGCCCATCTTAGCTGTCAAACTCCAAGAAGTATTAGGCACAAAAAACATTCCAACACTTTTAAATGGCAAAGTAAAAGTGCTAATTCATCTTCTCTCTCCTGCTCTACGCCCTATTCAAGTGACCCAAGATTTAGAAAGCTTTTGGAACAATGCCTATGAAGATGTAAAAAAAGAGATGCGAGGAAAATACAAACGACACTACTGGCCAGATGACCCCTTGGAAGCTGTGGCGACCAAAAAGACAAAGAAGTTTATGTAAAAACAACAAAACGTACAAAATTAAATATTTTTAAACATAATTTAATATTTAAAAGGCTATACTTCAAATAAGAGAAAAAAACCTCCTTAAATGTTTATTTTCTCTGTAATATATTTTAACTTCAAAAATGATGCTTTCTTCCTTTTTTTCAATACTTACTTATCATTTTTGAAGCTTTCTCTACTCTTTCACCACTTTCTCATTTAAAGAGTGATACGTTGCAATCGCAATAAAGCTAATCCCAATTGTTCCCACAAGCAGTTCATTGACAGGTATAAATATTTTCAGTAACATAATCCCTGCTAAGGCTAAGATAGCATAATGTGCACCATGTTCTAGGTAACGATATTCAGCTAAAGTATCTTGTTTTAACATATAAAGCGTCAAACTTCGCACAAACATTGCCCCAATACCTAAGCCTATCATAATGACAAAAATATCTGAACTCAAAGCAAATGCTCCAATCACTCCATCAAAACTAAACGAAGCATCAAGTATTTCAAGGTAAAGAAACCCCATTATTCCACTGCGAATACCATTGGTACTAAAAACATCATCAAGTGAAGCAATCAATGAGTAGAGTAAAACACCTGAAAAATATGCCAAAGCAATTTCATATGAAGTGGTCAAAGCAATTAACAAAAGTCCTACAAAAACGGAAAGTAGCATCTGAATACTTGATATTTTTCCCATATGTGTAAGCAAGCTACTCTCCTCAATCACTGTTATCCATTTATCTTCTCGCTCTTCATCAAAAAGAAAATTTAAAAATACCATAAGTAAAAAAGCACCCCCAAAAGCAAAAATGAGTTTTTCTGTACCTACAAGTGTTTCATGGTAACGTGAAGCATCATTAAACGCCATATTAAAGGTTTCCCACAAACCTGTACCACTTGCTATGGCAACAATAACAATGGGGAAGAGAAATCTCATTCCAAAAATAGCCACTACCATGCCCCAAGTAATGAACCTTTTTTGCCACTTCTCTTCCATCGTCTCCAAGACCTTCACATTGACCACGGCATTGTCAAAAGAGAGTGACACCTCCAAGACAGCCAATAGTGCCACAATATATAAAGCTTCCACTCCTCCCATAAACAGTGCTAAAAGCAGACCGATAAGCGTTACAATAATTGAACTTTTAAAATATTTCAATTGTTTCTCCTAATTTTTTATTTACAAGAGGAAGTTTAAAGGAAAATCAAAAGTTTTGCAATGAAACTTTTAAAAACTTTCCACAACTTTTACACAAATAAATTCAAAGCCCGAAATCCTTAACTTTAAAAAGATATTATTTTTCATAAAAAGAGTAATTAATTAATTTTTATCTTGTATAATTGTTCTAGCAACTATTACAACTAATCAAAAGGGCTAGAATGAATGCTTTTTCTCAAAAGCTACAACTCATCTATGGAAAACTATTTCATGAAAATATTGACAAATTTACCGAAGCATTAATCGACCATCAAAAGTTTGAGAGTCATAAATTTGAATTTGGTAGTGAATTACAAAAACGTCAGCAGTTTTTTAACAATAGAAAGACAGTATTACGTCGTTGGTTAAGTAAAGGCTCTACTTGCACCTCTGATTTTCAAAAGAGTTTCAACAACTATAAACTCAAAAAGCTTGAACTTTTTGGCTCACCCCTTTTTACTTTAGAGGATTTTCAAAAAGAAGATAACCTCAAAGCCTTTAATGAAAAACTAGAAAAATATTTACAAAAAGAGCGACAACTAGAAGTCCAAACAGACTATGCTTATTTGTACCTTTATGATGAAATAGAAGAGAAAATCCACTATTATCATATTAGCCAATGGGAAAAATCTAAGCAAGACAATGCAACAATTATTGTAGAAGCTCAAACTAAAAGATATAGAGGTAATTTCAACCTTACCCAAGATAACAATATTTTTATCACCTTGTTTATTGATGGAAATACCCAATACTTTCTTTTTCATGACAATCAAGACAAAAGTTCTAACTATATTGTAGGAATGAGTATGGGTTATTTTGCCAAAGACAATAAAACACCCTGTTCACAAAAGGTCATTTTTAGCAAAGAAAAACTCCAAGAAAATACTTTAAGTTTACACTTTATATTAAATGAAACCCAAACCCTTAGTGCCATTGAAAATCGTTTACATCACCAAGAGTTTAATAAGAATCCATTGATAAAATATGCTAAGAAATTCCAAAAATATCTCAACTTTTTTAATAAACTAAAGCAAAAAGAGTACCAAAGATATTTTTACCAACGTTTGGCTTTTCGAGAATTTAACAGTATTAATGCTCTTTTTAAGAAACTTGCAAAAGAAGAGAGCTACTATATTTATGATTATCAAGAAGCATTTTTAGAACTACTCTGTACCGTTGAAGAGATCAAAAACATTCCCTTACAAATTGTTATGGAACTCAACGAGCAATCTTTTTTACTCCAATCAAACAAAAAAAGTTTAGCCATAAAAAAAAGACTCCTCAATTTAAAACATAAGGCAAACATTCAAAGCACCATTATCTTTGTACTTCAAGAAAATGAGCCATTTAGCCCTACCATGCATAAGTTATTAAGCCAGATGAAAAAATACAACATAACAGTAAAAACAATAGAGGAGTTCCCCATAGCCCATGAGGTCAATAGTCTAAATTTTAGTTTCATTCATCTCAATAGCAAAGAAGATTTTGTCTTAGCTGACCCCATTAGAGACAGTAAAGATGTCTATAAAATCTTCATTGATGAATTGACCATGGAAGAGTATCGTCTTGATTACTACAAGATTTTAGAACAGAGTGATGATTGGACAATAGAGTAAAAATTTTCTATTTAATCCTTTTTTCCTCATCACTTCTTTGAGGGTTTCTCCTCTTTCAGCACTTTCTCACCAGCTTTTATCCAACCATTTTCAATGCCACCTTTAAGCTCATAGACATTTTCAAAACCCATTTGCATAAGCCCCTCACCCAATGCTTTACTTCGTGATGCATGCGCACAATAGATAATAAATGGTGTTTTCTTATCTTTGATAAGATGCCCTACTTCAAAAAACCAATCAGCCAATAAGGGTTGTCCTTTTTCTGAAAAAAAAGTTATCTTCTTCGCCCCTTCAATAATCCCCGTCTCTTTCCACTCGCCCTCTGTTCTAATATCAATAACAGGCAATCCCTCTTTTTGTAGTTTTTTAAACTCTTTGACTTCAATGCTTTTAAACTCAGCGAAGAGACTCATGCTCAATAATAGTGTTGCTAAAATGATTTTTTTCATCTTTTTTCCTTGTGTTGTTAAATGTCTTTCATTTGAATAATATCTAAACTAGTTTGTTTTTTCAAGCCTTACACCTAACGAATCACAAACATCTTCTTAACCACCCACCAAATGCCATGAGCAACATAGCCCACAGGTCCATAGACGGTTTTCTCTTTTAAATTTACATCTAAGGGTGACATGGAAACAGAGCTTTGCATACTTTTCATTTGACTCTCTATCATGTCTATTTCAGTCTGAACACGATTTACTTCACGTTCTATTCTTAAAATCTCTT
>JALSQB010000225.1 GCA_026985655.1 Campylobacteraceae bacterium
TTCTCTTTTAAATTTACATCTAAGGGTGACATGGAAACAGAGCTTTGCATACTTTTCATTTGACTCTCTATCATGTCTATTTCAGTCTGAACACGATTTACTTCACGTTCTATTCTTAAAATCTCTTTAATATTGTTAGTTCTAGTAAGTAAAGTTTTCATCTTGTCTCTAAAAATTTTTAGGTTTTTGAGTCGCTCTTGAATGTTAATGAAATGTTTGGTAATATCACGTTTATTTACCGAAAGGTAGGTCTTGTCACCAAGTTTTTCAATGGCTTTTAACATTGGCATAAGCTTGTTAGGAGGAACTTGGAGACTTGCATGGTATGTACCATCTTCGCTAAGTCTATCATTTTCAATGTGGGCAGAAAATTGTTGAATTAATGCTTCTAGTTTGCTTTTAGCTTCTTCTATCTCATCGACATCCATGTTAATGTTTGCTCTCATTGCAATCATGCGTTGTGGCATAGTGGATTGAGGATTGATAGGTACATCAGCCCCTCTTGCTTCAGCGTAAGCATCTGGCATGGCTTGAACCATATTGGGTGTTATTGGACTTGGAGATTTTGAATTACAAGCAGAGAGCAGAACAATGGTTAATAAAAGTAGCAAGTGTTTTTTTATTTTGTTTATTTGTTTCATAAGAAATATCCTTTTTGTTATGATAGCGTTAATTGGTGGAGAAAATGAAGAAAATTACTTTTTAATTCTCATACCCACAATCTAAACATTTTTTAAATGACCTTGTTCCATGAGAAGCATTTGTCCCTGTAAAAAATGTTAATAGGTTCATGAATATGTGTTTTATATGTTCTCTTATATCATATTTAAGGTTTATTGAGTCACAGTTTGAACACTTTGGGATACTTTCTTTTTTAAGATTCTCATAAAATGCATTGACGATTTTATTTGCTTTATCTTTTTGCTCAAAAGGAACATGTATTTTAATGCCCCCAACAGCTAGAGCATCGGCTGGAGTTAGAGAAGAAAATCCCTCATCAAACATAAAAACAGTAATATTTTGAGCTTCTAGTAAGCCCCTTAATATATGAGCATCAGAAGATAGAGCTAGTTCGGCTATGAGTATGTGTTGTTGTGCATTTTTCATGACATTATTTCTCATAATACCCACCAACAAAAACCAAGCCCCAAGCCAACATGACAGCTTCGATAAAGACCCCTACAAACATGGTAAATGGAGGAAAATGGAAATAGTCTTGCACAAAAATTGCTAAAAGTAATCCTATCCATCCAAATAGAAAAAACCACGCAGGTTTAAATCCATTTTTAATGCGTATAATTGCAATAATAAGATAAAGAATTCCGAAAAATTCATAAAGTCCATAGTTCATTAAAAGGGGTTCAAATATCCAAACCATATCAGTAATGATGAGTACTAAATAGGCATTTAGAAGCATGTCCATTTTGGGCAAATATTGTCTCGTTTTCAAAAATGATTTAGTAAAAAGTGTGGCAAAAAAGGCAACAACTAGCGAAAGTTCTCCTAGATAGTTTTGGGAGAAAAAAAGCCCTCTAAAAGAGGTCAATAGTAAAAATGCCATAGAAACTTGCATCAGCGTATAGTAAATAAACTCTTTTTGACGACGAGAAACATACATAATAGCTGTGTAGAGTGCTGACATGAGTATCATGCCGATGACAATGGCAGAGAGGATTTTGTACATGAATTGGGTTTTACTAAGAATGTATCGTTGTTCATAAACAGGCTCATCAAATTGTTTTTTTTGCTTCTCTATTTTAAAGAGTCCTTGGCTAAATGGGCTATGCAGTACATAAGAATCTAACTTAAAGTAATAATGCGTTTCATCTTTACCTGCTTCATAATTAAAATCAATATTATATTTTTTATTATCTCCATAATAGACAGGAATTTCTTCTTGTTTTTTTATGGCGAGTTGTTTTGGTGTAAATGAGTTCTCGCTAAAGAAGAAAGGATAGGTTGAGGTATGGTACAAACCTGACTTTGTATCTTTATTGAGTGTAAATTCAATCCAATAGGTCATATTTTTTTCACAAAACCTTTCATCTTTATCTATTGGCATAAAAAGATTGGAACGCTTTTTTATCTCTTCAATACTAAGGGAATGATTGGAAGTTTTATAGACTTTAGTATCTGATATATACATCTCTCTTTGCTTCGGAGAAGATGCAATCACTTCCATAACCATAGGAGTAGTTGGCGTTTGGTATATGGGAGATGAATTTTTTTCATAGTTAAAACCAATGAAAATACCAAGTAGAATGACCAAAAGAATTAAAATGGCTTGTATTGTTTTATTTTTCAAGATTTCCCTTTTATATAGAAATATGTTATATATTAAGATTAGTCATTATATAATGTTTGAGATTAAAGAAAGAGGTTAGCATGAAAAAATATTCACAACTAATTCAGAGGGTAAGATAGAGGCTGATTCTAGTAGAGAATGGGGTACTGACATACTAACAATTCATGGTACGACTGTCTATCAATAGAGTTTATGTATTGAAAAAAAAGGTTTTCAAACATTTACTACTCCTTGGGCAGAAAAAAACAGTTTTAATACACGTGAAAGCTTTACTTTAAAAAAAGGCAAATCTACTTTATGTCGAGAAAATAAAAAGGAAAAAAAGCTGAAAGAAAACAAATCATGAAAAAAACACTACTATTCATAAGCATTTTAGCCATAGGCTTGTACTACATCAATGAAAAAACACATTGGATTACCAATCGAACTTATGAGCTAAAAGATGTTAGTAAATCATCTGTAATTCTTTTCCATAAAATGAAAACTCAAGAACATGTGTATGATTTTTTTGTACATATAACTGGGCATATTGAAGGAAAGGCGAAGATTACATTGAATTATCAAAATTCAAGTAAAAATCCATACAAAATTGAAAATATATCTGGTGATGTAGATATAAAGTGGGGTGGTGATTGGTATGCTGATGTATTAAAGATAGAATATGAACCCATAGTTGATGTCAAAAATGGGTCATTGTCTTTTGAATATGCTTTTAGTGGTTTGTAGGAAAAAAATGATGAGTATTAAAAACTAAACTAAAAAAAGGAACAAACAATGAACAACTTTCTCAAACTCCTAGACCAAGGTTCAGCTAAAATTTTAGCCCCTTTAAAACGCTTCCCCTTAGCCTCTTTTGTTGCTTTTGTCTTTATATTAATGATGTCCCTTAAAATGGGTTTTAAACTTAACCACTTATCTCTAAACATATATGATGGAGTCATGGAAAAAATTACTTTTATTGCTTTCTTTGGGTTCTTTCTTCTCTTAGGATTAAGACTTATGGCTAGAAACTTTTTAGTACCTTTTATAGGACTACTTATCTTGATTGGATTTTACTTTTATTTGCCAGAGAATCTAAAAGATTTTATTTCTCATCAACAAGGTGATGTTATTTATCCAATGGTTCTAGGAGGAGTTATCTCCTTTATAATCGTCGCCCCATTCATAATGCATAAAGGTTCAAATAGAGCATTTTTTGAATGGCTAAAAGCATTTGTTTATGCTGTTTTATTGTCTGCTTTCAGTACTATCTTTACGTTTTTTATTTTACTCATAAGTACAAAAATCATTATTGAACTCTTTGGACTTGGTCATCGTTATGGATATGAAGAGTATATTGCCTTTTTCTCTTTTGCTTTTCTTGCTCCCTATCTTTTCCTTAATTTCTTACCCAAAGAGCCAAGAGCTTTAACAGTACAGCCTTACAACAAAGCAGAAAACATCTTTTTCAAATACATTTTAACAGGTCTATTTATTGCTTATTTCATCATTATCTATGTTTATCTAGGTAAAACAATTATGCTTTCAGAGTACCCAAAAGGTATGGTCTCGGTTAATATTATTGCTTTTTCAGCCTTAGGACTAATGCTTTACCTCTTTTGGACACCCC
>JALSQB010000226.1 GCA_026985655.1 Campylobacteraceae bacterium
TTATGCGTAATCCATGCTCTTTAAAAAGTAAAAAATAGATTTTAGCCTCTTCAAAAGAGATAAATTCTTGTTTATAATTTTCTATCAAAATACCTAAAACACCTACAATTTTAAGCCCCTGCATTAAAGCTATTTTACGACCTTTTCGCTCATCTATAATTAACATTAAATCCAATTCAATAGCTAAAGTAATTGCTTCTATTTCACCTTTATCAATATTGAGTTTTTTAATTCTTTCCAATATTTTCAAATCTGATACAGGCTTCATAGCGATTGTATCAAAATGATTAATTCGATACTTCACAATATCATCTTTGAACATTAGCTCATCATACACAGCTTGTGGAATATAAACTTCTCTAAAAAGGTTAGATAAAAGAAGAAGTAAGTCAGATTTAGCAAGAATAATCAAAGCCGTAGTATCACTTATGATACTATTCATCTATTTAAAAGCTCCAAACTCTTGCTCCATATACTCACTATCGACACGAACAAAAGGAATATCATATTTTTTTAAAAGTTCCATTGTTTCAGATTTAGAAAGGTTCAAAATAGTAGCCACTTGACCTAAAGATAACTCCCCTCTATCATACGCTTTTAAGAGATTATACTCTTGGGTTTCAAGTTTAGATTTTGTCTGAAAAAGCTCTTTTATTGCTTCAATAAATTTACTTTTGTCATTATAGAATTTTGTTTCTAAAAGAGTTACCATAAAAGAGTCTTGTATCTGTATCGTTTGCATGGTTATGTCTCCTATTTAAATATTTATTTTTATTATAGCGTAAAAAGGTTATTGAGCCTTTTGGGGAGAAATACAAGATGCTCATTTTAAAAATCTAATCTTTCTAGCTATAATCCCAAATAAAAAAGGTAAACACAATGACCCTCATAAGCTTAGAAGAAGACAAGAAAACTATTTCAGCACGTTTTAGAAAAGCAGAAAACTTTGCATTTGTAAAGAACGATGAGATAAACATCATAAAAAATGACTACAAAACAGAAAAATCAAAAGAGTTTTTTGAATATTTTACTCCTCTTGGAGTTAAAGAAATCTACATTAAAGCCTTAGGCTACAAAACTTTTTTAAAGCTTCAAAGCTTAGGTGTAGAGGTCTATTTTGTGGAGGGGATTGAGGATTATAGAGAGATTCAAAAAGAGAATCTTTTAAAGATAGAAGCCCATAATTCCCAAGAGCTTTGTACACTGGGGCATAAGTAGCTAGCCATATTGATATTTGACTCATTTTTTATTGCCTAAAAATCATACATCTATTGGTATGAAATTCCTTTAACTTTTGAGTATAATAAATAGATAAGAAGATTATAAGGGTAAATAATAACATGGAAAAATCAACACCAATAGACTCATTTATAAACCACAAAGCCAATACAGGAATGCAGTGTGGTAATTATAGTATTGATGTCCCAGAACTGAAAGAGGGAGAGCAGTATCGTTTTCACTTTGATGCCACCGTTTGTGTGGGCTGTCACTGTTGTGAAGCAGCGTGTAATGAGCTACAAAACAATCCTGCTGACATAAAGTGGCGACGTGTGGGTGAGATGGAGGGGGGAGTCTTCCCTGAAGTTTCTCAACTCTTTAACTCAATGTCGTGTAATCACTGTATTGAGCCTGAATGTTTAATTGGGTGTCCCACGGAGTCCTATATTAAATTTGAAAATAATGGGATTGTTTTTCATGATGATGACCTCTGTATTGGGTGTCACTACTGTACTTGGAACTGTCCTTATGAAGTACCTGTCTTTAACCCTGACCGAGGCATTGTTACCAAGTGTGACATGTGTCATGACAAGCTAGATGTAGGTGAAACGCCTGCATGTGTTCAAGCCTGTCCAGCAGGAGCGATTGAAATTGAAGTGGTACATAAAGAGACATGGATAAAGTATGACATGGAAAAAGAGGGCGTTGCCCCTCACCTACCTGATGTAGAGATTTGTAAACCAACCACACGCTACACTTTACCTGAGAACATGCCTGAGTACAAACCAGCTGATGAGCATCTACTTAAACCAGCCCATGCTGAATTGCCTTTGGTCTTTATGACTGTGCTAACACAAGTAAGTTTAGGTGCATTTTTAGCACTCTTTTTAGGGCAAATGCTTTTCTCTTTAGGCTTTAATTTACCTCAACCAACACTGGGCATGGCACTCATGGCATTTTTACCCTCTGCCATTGGCTTACCTCTTTCTGCCTTACACTTGGGTCGCCCCATTATGGCAATGAGTGCCATGAGAAACTGGCGAAACTCATGGCTTAGCCGTGAAGCTGTTGCCTTAGCCCTTTTTACAGGAGGTGCTTTAGTGGTTGCGTTTATGTATTATGCTGATGTTACAGGGTTTGCATTACTCTTTATTGAAGCCATTACTTTAGCCCTTGGAGTCTTTGGAATTTACGCACAGTCGATGATTTACCGAATAAAAGCCAGACCTTCATGGAACCGAAAATCAACCACCAAACGATTTTTTGGTTCAAGCTATATTGGCTTCATTTTAATCGCACTTATGCTTTTAATCAATGATGGGGCAAATGGGGTTATGGTACTCTTAGCCGTTTCACTTTTAGCTGGAATGGGACAAGTGCTTGTGGTCTATGAAGAGGTGATTTTCTACCGACACTTAGACAAAGAAGATGCACTCTACTACCAATACAACCGTACACGCATCTTACTGCAAGAGCATTTTGCAGAGATTAAAAAAGCAAGACTCTACACCCTTTTAACCTTTGCTTTAGCCTTTCCACTTTTAGCCATTTTATTCACAGCAAGTGGGCTTATGACACTAGCAACGGTAACCATGGTATTGGCAACACTTGGTGCTTTACTCTCTGAACTTATGGGACGTTATTTGTTTTACAGAACGGTTGTTCCTTTAGGTTTAGCAGGAAACTTCTTTGCAGGAAATCAACGCTAACAAGAAAGAAGAAGAAGCCTAAGGCTTTAACTTCTTCCCAAAAATTAAAACAGCAAAAAATCTTACGCCCCACGCTAAAAAGAGAAGTAACCACGCAAAAATAGAGAGTTCAAGTAGCAGTAAAAAGTCATTGGCAAAAGAGGTCATAATGCGTAGAAGTACGACCACTTGTGTCCAATAAAAAAGATACTTCGTATAGCTGTCTGCAAACATAACATTTCCAGAGTGACCAAGGGTGACACGTGTACCAAAACCTATGAGCATTGTTAAGAAAAATCCCAATGCTAAAGCATGAATGGCTAAATATAAAAAGTTTAAATCATAAAAAAGTGCTAACAGACTGGTCAATCCTGCAAGAACAAAGGCAAGAGGTATCCAAAACAGAGCAATATGTAAAATCCACACTAAAGGGTTTTCATTGGGAAATGGTAGTTTCCAACGGGCAAGTTCTCGCATAAAAAGATACGCCAACACAAAATCTACTAAAAACGAAGCATTGGCTTGTAGAAGTTCTAAAAATACATGTAAACCTAACAATCCAACAATAACTTTAAATCGTTCTTTATGTTTGGTAATGGGTGTATGGGAGAAAAAGGGAACCATACGTTGTGCAACCGTAAAAAAGAGTAAAAAGAGATAAAGATAAATAGAAATTTGCACTGAAAACACATATAGACTTGGTATCCAAAGAGACAACAAAAAAAGTAGATGCGAAAAGAGTCCAAAGCTTGTGGCTGTCAAAATCCAAAATTGGTCTTCTTTATCGGCTACTGTTGATTTTTTATAGATAGCATACAGCTCTTTCAAGGCAAAAGCATGACCCATAAATGTTAAAAAAATCCCTGTGTAAAAAAGAGGGATAGAGATAAAAAGCCCCAACACAAGAAAAAGTGAGCCAAGTAAAAAGAAACTAAAAACCCTTAAATAATCTTTTTTTAAAATGGGTTCAGTTGCCGAAAAACGAGGAAAGGTTGTAAACAAAAAAGCAAAAATAGCAGGGGTAAAAAGTAGATAGATTAGAGAATAAGCATGATACAACTTTGAAGGAATAATAGCACTAATCGTTCCCTCCATTAGCAGTAAAAACAGCACCATTGAGAGAAGTGCATTACTAAATGCCAACATAAAAAATGCTTGATGTGGTTGAGATAAAAAGTAGTGGTCTTTGAGTCTGTTTAATTTTTCTATCATGAATTTACCTTGCATGCGTTTACTTTACATTGATTTATATAATCATAGCAAAGTAAACAAAAAAGAATATTGATGATTGTCAAATAACTAAAATTATTTCCAAACTACATGTAGATGATTTTGCTTCCATGCTTCAATGCCACCTAGCATATTGAGTGCATCAAAACCTTGACTTCTAAGAATTTTAGTCGCCTCACTACTTCTGCTTCCTGTATGACAATAGACAATAATCTGTTTTGATTTGTCCAAACGATACGAATTACGAGACAAGCTTCCCAATGGAATTAACGTAGAGTTTGCTATTTTCCCATCAACAGGTATCTCCTCTGGCGTTCGTACATCTAAAAGCATGACATTATCATCTTCTCTTAATCTATCTAATGCTTCTAATGGGCTAATATTTATCTGCCGTGAAATAGGACTTACAGATTGAGGTTCTTGTTGAATTGGTGGTGTTGCTTGTACTGGTACGATTGGCTGAACTTGAGGCATTGGCTCATAATTAACAACTTCATCATAAACAATAGGGTTAGAAGAAGGGGCAGTCGTTACCATGGGTCTATTGTCTATTTGTATTGTTTTGGTACACCCCATAACCAATAGGCTAGACATCATTAAAAATAATGTTCTTTTTTTCATAATCATAATCATTGTTCCTTTTTTAAATAAGATAAAGACATTATATTATATTTTTATTATATACTATTTTTTATTGTAAAAACAGGACATCTTATCTAAAATAGATAAATATAATTTATAAAATAAAGTAAAATCTTAATATTTTTTGTTATTATTATTAACTATAAGGAACAACAATGAAAATATTAAAAATATCAACAGTCACTTCTCTAATGCTACTCTTAAACATAAATTTGTATGCTGATAAATCTTCTATGTGGGACATGTTCTCTACTCCTATGGAACAGATGGATAAAATGCGAGACATTATGCCTGACATGGATAAGATGGAAGATATGATGCCCATGAAAAATATGCCTATGATGGACGACATGATGGACAACATGAAGAAAAAGACAGGCACCAAATCAATCATGTCCGATGCAGCATCAGATATGTCAAAATCTACTTCTGTAACCGATGAAGAACTCAAAAAAATTGCAAAAGAAGACATTGCTAAAATGGATAAAGACAATGATATTGTCACCGACCAATACAATACTGACCTTCAAAATGTAATGAAAAAAATTAAACTTCCACAAGGTGTAAAACTCGATGTTAAAGTTTATTGGAGTCCCTACCTTTACATTTTTTCACGTTCAAACGGTTCTATTCGTGTAAACCATGGTATTATTGAAAAACTTGATGACAATGAACTTCTGTTTGTCATGGCACATGAAGTGGGTCACCTTTTACATGAAGATTTCAAAAAAAGTTACCGAAAAGAACATGCCATGTACGCTTTTGAAAAAATGCTCAATATGGGTGGTGACTCCCTAGGAGGCATGTCCAATGGCGTGTTGGCTTCAGTGACTTCAGAGATGCGAAAATCGCGTTTTCAAAAAGTAGAAGAACTTAATGCTGATGAATTTGCCATGCAAGTTTTAAAAGAGAACCACGTTTCTCGAAAATCAGCCGTAGATGCCTTAGAGTTACTTCAATATCTCCAAGCACCACTACTCAAAATGCACCCAACAGGACATGAGCGAATTAAAAATATTGAAGACAATTATGCTAAAGATTGTACTAAGCTTTAATCTTTCCCTTTGATGTGATTAGCTCTTTTAATCATGTCAATCTCATTTGCTAAGCTAATCTGATGTAAATTTAAAATAACTTCTGTTCCTTTACCTTTTTTTGATTTTATATTAATATCAATCTTTTCATCGATGCAGTATGCTCTAACCAATGCTAAACCTATTCCCTCTCCTTGATTATTATTTTGAGATTGATAATAACGATTATAGATATTTATGAGTTCCCATTCGTCCATGCCAACACCATAATCTTGAATGCTTAACATAGCATCTTTTAGTGTTACCACGATGGGAGACCCTTTAGAAGAGTATTTCATCGCATTGTTTAATATATTATCTAACATTTTTTCAAAACCAATTTTATCGACTAGCACATTTGTCGCTTCCAATTTTACAATAAATTCATTACGCTTAAACAGATGCATCACCTCAATACGTTCTTCAATGAGCCTTGCTAAATTAAATGTTTCACGCTCTACAATGTGTATCTCTTTGTTAATGCTATAAATCAATTCAGCATAAAGCCGTTCTAAACGCCTAGAAGCATCTTCAATTCGCCCTAGACGTTTTAAAGATTTCTCATTTTGATGACAAGTACGTTTTAACAATAAAGTATTTGCCTGTATGGTTGAAAGAGGAATAGCCAACTCATGAAGTATTTCTCTACTTAAATGCAATACATCTTCATCTACCTTATGCTTACGTCCTAAGAGGTAAGTATTAAAGGCAAACCCCATAATCAACACCCCTACTAAAGTCATTAAAGTGTTAATTATTAAGTTAATATTTCCACCAAAAAAGCCATAAAGAACCATCGCCATTAGGAACATATTTATTAAGATAAAGAACCACATCTCTTTTTTCATAAAAACATCATAGCAAGGTTC
>JALSQB010000227.1 GCA_026985655.1 Campylobacteraceae bacterium
TTGGTACGCACCCAAAGTGCTAGAGCTATGTCTGCGTATGTTTATGCCTCTTCAGGAGTAGGTGAATCAACAACTGACACCGTCTATGGTGGTCATGCCATCATTGCTGAATATGGCTCAACCCTTAAACAAAATGAACGCTTTAAACCAGAGAGCCATTTTATTACGGCTGACATAGATGTACAAAAACTCAACTATTTACGCTTAAGTGAAACAAGCTATGGTGATAGCCCTAGCACCTCTTTTAGAACCATCTCTTTAGGTACAACACCTAACATTAAAAAACTTCAACGTTTTGTGAATCCTAAGCCTTTTGTTCCCTCTGCTTTTGAGCAAAAAAACCAACGTTGCCAAGAGATAGTAAATATTCAAGCCCATGCCCTCATTAAACGCCTAGAACATGCCAACATTAAAAAGGCTGTTATTGGTATCTCTGGAGGATTAGATTCTACTTTAGCCTTGCTCTCTACACATAAAGCTTTTGAAATAATGAATTGGAATGTTCAGAACATCATCGCCATTACCATGCCAGGCTTTGGAACAACGAGCCGAACCAAAAACAATGCCATAGAGCTTTGTGAAGCATTAAAAGTAACGCTTAGAACCATTGACATCACCAAATTAGCCCTAACAGAGTTTGAAGCCATAGGGCATGAGGTGAGTGACCACTCTGTTACCTATGAGAATGTTCAAGCACGTGCAAGAACCTCCATACTTATGAACACAGCCAACCGTGAGGGTGGCTTAGTCATCGGTACAGGCGATTTAAGTGAAATTGCTCTTGGTTGGTCCACCTACAATGGCGACCACATGAGCATGTATGCCCTTAACGCAGGTATTCCAAAAACCCTCATCAAATATGTCATCGAGTGGTTTAAAGTCAATAAAAACATCACCCATATTATAGAAGATATTTTAGCTACTCCCATTAGCCCAGAACTCCTACCACCTAAAGAAGACGAAATAGTCCAAGAGACCGAAAGCATCATTGGGGCGTATGAACTCCATGATTTCTTTTTATATCATTTTATTAAATATGGTGCAACACCAAAGAAAATTCTTTTTTTAGCCAATGAAGCTTTTGAAGAGTATGAAGAAGAGGAGATTAAAAAGTGGCTCAAAACCTTTATTTGGCGTTTCTTTACCCAACAGTTTAAACGCTCTTGTATGCCCGATGCACCTAAAATAGGAAGTATCTCTCTTAGTCCAAGGGCTGATTGGAAGATGCCAAGTGATGCTGATGTTAAGATTTGGTTAGAAGCACTTTAAGTTCTTCTAACTGTCTCTGTGTTGCCTTAATTTTCCACGCTACCTTATCACCTAAAAACTCACGCTCCACTTGAAAAATTTCTAATTTATTTAACAGATACTCTCTCTTTTGTACATCAGAATAGCTAGAGTCAAATGCATACTCAAACTCTTTTTCATATTTTTTAATATCAGCCACAAGCAATGCCTCTTTAACAGCCGAAGCATACGCTCTTGCCATGCCTCCAATACCAAGCTTTGTACCTCCAAAATAACGTACTGTTACCACAGCAACATTAACTAATTCTTGCCCTCTAAGTACATTTAAAGAGGGAACACCTGCTGCCCCTTTAGGCTCTTCATCATCTGAAGAGTTTTCAACTATTTGGTCAAATTCATTAATGTAACGTAAGGCATACACCACATGTCTGGCTTTTGGGTGTTCCTCTCTTAATTTATCTTGTAAGCCTTTGTACTCTGTAATTGGCACTAAATGAGCAATAAATTTCGACTTTTTAACCTCGTAG
The DNA here is from genome assembly GCA_026985655.1 of Campylobacteraceae bacterium. Taxonomy (GTDB): domain Bacteria; phylum Campylobacterota; class Campylobacteria; order Campylobacterales; family Sulfurovaceae; genus UBA1140. Next base: position 1,776 of record JALSQB010000227.1, read on the forward strand.
TTTCCCACACAGGCACATTCTATGCTCTGCATTAGAGTGCTTTTACCTTAGCAACAATAAAATCAATAAACGCATCATCATCATTAAAACATTTTGCGACACGGTAGTCATCATATTTTATCTTATCGGCTATCTCACGATGCTCTACTTCAAGCTCATAAAGGGTTTCAGAGTTATCAACCGTAAAAGCCAAAGGATAGATAAGCACTTTACGATGATAAGGTTTACGCAACACATCTACCAAATTTGGCTCTAACCAAGCAGAATTTCCTACTTTAGATTGATAAACCAACTTAATGTTATTAAACTTAATTCCACGCTCATGAAAATAGATACGCAAGGCTGAAACATTCCCCTCTATCTGTGTCTGATAAGGGTCACCAGAGGCAATAATGCTTGTGGGTAAACCGTGAGCAGAGAGTAAAAGGTCATACTCTTGGGTATTTTTATCTTCAAAGGCTTCTAAAATTTTATTAGCACACATTTCAATGTATGCATAATCATCATAATAAGGCTCAATTAGTGTGATTTTAGGGGCATAGCCTAAAGCTTCACATCGTGCCTCTATGTCTTCAAGCGAAGAGAGTGTAGTTGTCGTTGAGTATTGAGGATACATAGGAAACAAAATAAGCTCTTGCACCCCATCTTCTTGGAACTTCTTCAATGATTCAGAGGCAAAAGGAGGAACATAACGCATCGCAGGAGCAATCGCTAGGTCAAGTTTTACTTTAAGCTTCTCTATAAGCTTATAAGTTAATTCAGGAAGAGGTGACTTTCCCCCTAAATTCTTAATAAAATTCTCTTTTACCTCATCAATACGATTAAAAATAATAATCTCTCGTACCAAGGCACGTGTATATCTGTCCATTGTTAGAATGTTCTTATCTGAAAACATATTACGAAGAAACATCTCAACTTCATCAATGTTGTTTGGTCCACCCATATTAAGTAGAAGTAGTGCTTTTTTATTCATCTAAGTATTTTAGCAGTTTTAATTTATGTTATACTTGTTTACATAAAAATAAATATAAGGATTTTATCGATGAAAAAAACCATTGTAATGCTTTTGGCAACATCAACCATTTACGCAGGAGGGGCTTTCTCTGTTGGAAGCAAAAATATTCGTGTTATCGCAAGTACAGATACCAGCTTTGGAAATACCTACACTGTTTTAGGGCTTAATGCCAACTACTTTGTCATTGACAATCTATCCATAGGAGCAAGCTATCAAACCTACCTAGGAGGAACGCCTAGCATCAATCAAATTACGCTACCTGTAACCTATCATCTTGGATTAGAGGGCATGCCTATTGTACCTTACATGGGAGCATTTTATAGTAAAACATTTATAGGAGGAGATTATGAAGATTACGATATTTACGGTGGACGCATCGGTGCGAGTATGAGAACATCTAGCAACTCCTATGTCTCTTTTGGTTGGGTTCAAGAGATTGGTAGTTCTTCAGACAATATTAGCAAACGTGGATACCCCGAAATGTCTGCGGGAATCTCCTTTTAATCAAACTTCTCTTTAAAAAAAATCCTTTACCAAGGATTTTTTTCGCTTATGTACCCCTCATTGATGAGGTCATAAGCTTTAGAAGAGAGTACCCGTTTGGTATGGGATTTTTGATGCTCTTTTTGCACAATTTGGAGCGTTGAACTTTTACTCTTTTTAGACCCACTTCCCCCCGTACTACTAGCCGTTCCTTTACTTTTTGTTGCCTTACTTTTCACTTCTTCTAAAGTGTCCTCTTTATCTAAATTTTTATTGCCTTTACTCGAAGTAGCTTTAGAGAGATTTGTATGCCCTAATGTAAGAGATTTCTTTTGAAGTTGAAATAAAACAACTTGGAGATTATGATAAACATCATCATCTTCTCCTAACTGTAACGCCTGTACATAATAACGCTTTGCTTTGTTCATATATGCCATTTTAGCTTCACAATTACCCAATTCATAGAGCAGTTGTTGTTTAATTTTTCGCTTTGAGCTTTTAATCTTTTTTAAAACACTTTTAGCCTCTTTATACTTCTCTTCCCGATACAAAACATGTGCCAATAAAAGTTCGGCTTCTAAACTTTTATTGGCAATTTTGTAGAGATAATTTTGACTCTTTTTAAATGATTGTTCTTTATACTCTACATAGGCTTGATGAAGATAATAAGCATCGAATACGGGAAATGCTTTTGCTTCAAGATTTAAACCAAAAAATAGAAAAAGAACAAAAAGCTTTTTAGAAAATTTAGTGGCCGATATAAAAAACAACACCAAGGCTAAAAACATAGGGATAAATGCTAACTCCACATATTGCTTAGCTTCTTTACTTAAACCTCCAGATAAATGCTCTTCCTTTGACAACCATGCTTCTAGCTCACCAAGTGTCTTTGAAATAGTAGAAAATTCAATAAATTTCCCACCACTCTCTTGTGCCAATACTCGTAAGGAATCATTGAGTTTTGAAACAACTATCTTCCCTTCTTTAGTTTCTAAAAGATTACCATTTTTATCTTTTAGACTACTTCCCTCTGGCGTTGCCATGGCAATAACAAGAATTTTAATTTTCTCTTCTTGAACCCATGATACTAAGCTCTCATCTATTGATTCATCACCCCCATCAGTAAAGAGTATGACCTGCTTTTCTTCAACTTTAAACTGTGCTATTTTTTTAAAAAGCTTTGTGAGATTTGTCCCTTTTGTCAAAATATATTGGCTATTAATGTTATCTAATGCCACCAAAAGAAGTTCATGGTCAGTAGTAGGTGGAGAGAGCATAAGAGGATTACTTGTAAATCCCATCAGTGCTATTTGGTCATATTTATTTGAAAGGAAAAATTGCCTAATAATCTCTTTACTAACTAAAGCTCTACTGGGCTTAATATCATCGGCATTCATAGAAGCAGAAAGGTCTAAAGCCAACACTAAGGAGTGTGCTTTAATGCGTTCTACACCTAAAGTTTTAGGTAACACAGGACGTGCCAATGCCACAAGCAGTAATGCCAAAACAAACCAACGTAAATTTTGCACAAAGCTCTGCTTCGTTTCTCGCTTAAAAAAGTAAACAAACAGGGGAATTAAGAGCCATAAAAATGGTGCATAGAGAAAACTCATGAGGAAACCTCATCTCGCCACAAAAGTAAACCTAAAAGCAATAAAGCCAAGACTAAAGGATAGATAAACAAAAGTTTTTTATTTAAATAGTGTTCTGAGCGTATGGGACTGGGTTCAAGTTTCTCAATTTCACCATAAACCGTCTGTAACTCCTCTGCATTTTGACAAAAAAAGCTCTTTGCACCAGCGTCTTTGGCAATGTTACTTAAGAGTGTAACATCATAGTTCTCTTTTTTACCAATACCAATAGTATAAATCTTAATGCCTTTTTCTTTGGCTAAAGTAACAGCCTCTCTTGGTGATGCTTTTCCTGCATTGTGTATGCCATCAGTTAAAAGTATGAGAACTTTCGAATTGGCTTTTCCACTTTTAAGTGTATAAATTCCCTGCATCAACGCATCACCAATGGCAGTACTTGTCCCTGCAATACCCACATCACTCATAAGCTCAAACATCTCATTAAGTGCTTTCAAATCGTAAGTTAAAGGCGATGCAGTAAAAGCGAAAGAACCAAAGACAACCAAGCCTACATTGTCATCATATCTTTTTTCAATAAATGCTTTAGCCAATGAAACAGAGATTTCATATTTACTTTGGGTGGTATCTTTTTTATTAAAACCACGCTCACCCATAGACCCACTCGTATCAAGTACCAAAACAAGGTCACGCCCTTTTTTTTGACTAGAAACTTTTGAAGTGTAAGCATAAGGCATTGCCAAGGCAAAGAGTAGAAGTATATAGATTAACATAATCCATAGCAGTAGATTATCCCAAACAAAATGCTGTTTAGGTAGCCACTCTTCTTTGGGAAAATAAACCCTTTTTAGCTTCTCTTGACACCAAATAAAGCACGGTAAGAGTAACAATAAAAACAATACATAAGGGTACAAAAAAGAGAAGTTCATTAGAAAATAGTTGCTACCATTAGCCACATTTACCAGGTGCACATTTCATTCCACCACATTTTCCACTCTTGGGTGTTTCTCTCATATTGTCTAGCATCTTTTGCATCTCATTTGGGTGAGCCACAAAACTGTAACCTTTATACATCGTAAACAGACCATACAACACAACCAAAAGAGAAGCCAATTTCATCATGCTTCCACGCAGGCTTCCTTGCTGTAAGAATTTAGTTACAAATCCCAAAAAGAAAAGAGCAGGAATGGTTGCCAGTCCAAAACTTGCCATCACAATAGCACCCCATAATGGTGAAGCAGTACTCGCTGCCATAATAGCAAACGAATAAACCAAACCACAAGGAATGATGCCATTAAGTATGCCCAACAGATAAAAAGAACCCAAAGACTTAGAAGACAAAAGAGCCTTAAAGCGTTTTTGATACCAAGTATATTTGGACAAGGAAAACTCTAACTTTGTTAAGAAATCTAATTTTCCAAGCAGAGACAAACCAGCTAATAACATAAGTAAACCTGTTAAAAGAAACAAAACTCCTTTGGTTGTAGGCGTAAAAGCAATGGCTTGACCCAGCAGACCAAAAACAGCCCCAATAAGAGCATAGGTTGTCACACGCCCTAAGTTGTAAGCCAAGTGAGAAATACTCTGTTGCATAGTAGAGCTTTTATCATCAATTTTAGAAGAGCTATAAGCCACTACAATCCCCCCACACATACCAAGGCAGTGTCCAAAACTTCCTAGAAATGCTGTGCTGACGATTAAAATCAAATCTATATTTTCCATAAAACCCCTTTTTTCTCTTTAGAAATCAATATATTATAGCATAGCCATAACATAAATAGTATCTACTTTTTTACAAAATGCTGATAATCTTTAATG
>JALSQB010000228.1 GCA_026985655.1 Campylobacteraceae bacterium
ATGTTTAAACTAATCACTCCCCTCCTTTTCACCTCTTTTCTTTTTGCACAAAACATTTCATCTCTTACTCCTACGGTAGAACTTGATAAACCTTTTGTGCTTCAAAGTACGCAAGATGCTTTTGACAATACCTTGTTTTATACGCATCAGCCTTTACTCTCTTGTTCTCCTAAACTCAATGCTGTTTACAAAATTGAGTCGGCTAAAAAGTTAAAAGTTTTACCTAAAGGGCTTTTACAAAGTGACCAAACTTACACCTGTTCTTATAAAAATGACACTTTTAGCTTTAAAACGGTGCCTCTTAAGGTCAATGAAGTTAGTTACTTTAAACATCAAAAGATTTTACGTTTGGTATTTAATGATGAGATTAAAAGTTCTACTATTGCAAATGCTATTGTGCTTCAAAAACGTAACAAACTAAGCAGTACCAATTTAAAATACAAAATCATTGCCAATGATGGTAAAAATATTGTCTTGAAAATTATGGAAAAAATTGAAAATAGTGCTATTACGCTAAGCATTAAAAAGAGCCTAACAAGCAAATATGGGACAACTTTAGGTACTTCTTATGAAAAAAGATTTGAGGCACATACTAAAAAGAGTGTGCTAAAACTAGATAAAGATAAAAAAACATTGCTTCTTCATGATAAGCCTCAAATGATAGCCCTTGAAAATGGAAAATTTGCACTTCGTATCTTTTTAGAAGATGATTTACAAGGAGAATCGCATAAGTTTATTGAGATTAAAGGCATAGAGAACATTCAAGTTTCACGCTATCACTACATAGGGTATTCTCAACGTAAAAAAATGCACATTAGTGATAAGTCTAACTATTACCATGACGTTAATTCCGATGAGTTCAAAGCCAATACAAGTTATGAGGTGACGCTCAAAAAAGGTTTAAGTCTTTATTCTCGTGAGCTAAAAGAGGACAAACATTATACGTTAAAAACCCCTAACTGTGCAAAAGCCATTATGTTTGAAAAATCAAAAAACTACATCTCTTCTGTGGGTGAACTCTCTTTTGAATCTGTCAATGTCGAAGATGCAACATTGGTGGTTGAACGGGTTACCGATGATAACTTACGATACTTTATGAACTTTAACAATGCCGATAAATATAACTTAGCAAGTTTTAGCAAAGAGATTTTTTCCAAAAAACTTACGCTCAATGTTAAACAAAATGAGGTATTACGCCAAAAGTTTAAACTCTCTGATTTAAATCATAAAAAACTGACTTCAGGGGTTTACAGAATTTCGTTACATTATCTAAGTGCTAACAAAGAAGAGAAAGAAGAAAAAGTAAGCTCAAAAGTACTCTTTATTTCTGACCTTGGAATTTCAGCAAACCTTTCTAAAAGCCAAGCTTTTGTTTCGGTACTCTCTTTAAGTTCGGCTAAACCTGTCGCCAATGCAGAGGTTTTACTCTATGGCAAAAAAAATGAATTGCTAGGGAGTGCTTTAACCAACAATGATGGTATTGCAATTATAGAAGATAAAAAACTGCTTCAACATCACCCAAAAGGGATTGTGGTTAAAACCAAAGAGGAGAAAAACTTTCTACTTTTAAATGAGAGCATCTCCTCTCCTCTACCAAGTGATATTTTAAGAGACAAAGAGCGTTTTAATGCACATATCTATTTTCAGAGTAATATTTTACGCCCTGCTTCTAAGCTCAATGCACTCATTACCATTAAAGATGCCGATTTTATTTCAGCATCGAAAATACCGTTAAAGATTGTTTTGCGTGACCCAAAAAATAAAGTACTTCAAAGTAAAGTATATCATACTGATGAGTATGGACTCATAGATTTTAACTACCAATTTGACCGAAGTGACAAACTAGGAAACCATACGCTAAGTGTTGTGTTGGGTGAGCGAACCTTAGTGAGTAAAAGGCTCAAAGTAGAAGCCTTTATGCCTCCAAAAATTGAGAACAGCATTCAAACTTCTAAAAATCTCTACCACGTAGGCGAACTGATAGAAGCAAACATTAGCTCCTCTTATCTTTTTGGCACACCCTCAGCAAACTTACAAGGAAAAGTCACGCTTGATGCACGTCCTATTCGCTACTACAATAAAGATTATAAAAATTACACCTTTTCAAACCGATACCTCAAACAAGAAAATGTGCAACTCTACATTGAACATAGTGAAGACATTGTGCTTAATAAGCAAGGAAAATTTGAAATAGCACTCTCTACTAACATTAGCCAAAAAGTACCTTCTATTCTTGAAGCCATGATAGGTGTGACCATTATGGACGATGCCCAACCCGTCTCTAGTTACAAAAAAGTAAAGCTTTACCCTTACAAAAGTATGGTGGGCTTACAACTTACACGTAGGTCATTTGAAAAAGGGCAAAAGCTTGAGGGGAAAGCAGTACTGATTGACCCTGTCTCAGGTAAAAAAATTGAGCGAGAATTAACAGCCGTTGTGAAACAAGTACGGTGGCAATATAGCTACCGTTCAGGAAATTACCGATGGGAAAAAGAGACCATCGTGGTTGATACCTTTAGCATTAAAGCCAATGAAAAATTTTCACGTACCATTAACAGCAATGGCGACCATTACATTGAAGTAGAAGACCACATCAGTGGACACTCTTGTGCCGTAAATTTTGATGTTTGGTCATGGTCATACTCTAACATCTCACCGAGTAATGATTTAAAATCATTGGAGATAAAGTTTAAAAATAGACTTTACAAAAAAGGTGATACCCTAGAGGTGAGCATCAAATCACCCATCTTAGAGGGACAACTGCTTTTAACACTAGAGAGTGACAAAATTCATAGCTATAAATTGCTGACGCTACACAAGGGAACAGCTAAAGTAAATATGAAGATAGACCATGAGATTAAACGAGGAGTCTATCTACATGCAACAGCTTATCGAGCCTCAGACACACCTTCAAAGCTCATACCATTTCGTGCAATGGGGTACAAGTTTGTTAAGCCTAACCGTGAAGCCCATAAGATTAAAATAAGCATGAATCTACCTGAAATATCGGCTTCAAAACGAAGCTTTAATTTGGAGGTAAATACCTCTAAACCTGCCAAAGTATTGGTAAGTGTGGTCGATAGAGGAATTTTACAATTAGTCTCACAAAAAAAGCCTGAACTGTTTAACTATTTTAACAAAACGCCAAGCAAAGAGGTAAGCTACTTTGACCTTTATGACCAACTTTTAGCCTACTTAGCCGAGGGGAAACGCATTGACTTTGGGGCAGGAGATTCACTCTCTAAGAAGAAAAAACACTTAGCCCCAGACTTAGGAAAACGGATTAAACCGTTTATGCTTTGGTCAGGCATTGTCGATGCTAAAAACGGCATTGCCAACATTAAACTGGATATTCCAGAGTTTAATGGGCGTGCTTCGGTGGTTGTTATGGCTATCAACAATGACAGTGTTGGCGTGATTGGTAAAGATATTCACATCAAAGATGATGTAATGCTTAAACCCTCTTACCCTAAGTTTGCCTTAGATGGTGACAAAATAGACGTGCCTTTACGCGTTTTTAACACCACTAAAGTAGCCAAAAGCATTAAGCTTATTGTTAAAAATTCTAACAACTTAGCGATTCAACTTAAAGAGACAAGTTTACAAGTGCCTGCCCATGCTTCTGTTAAAACAAATTTCACCCTCTTACCTTTTAGCGAGGGAAAAGGTGAGATTACGCTTGTGGCACAATATGCACAAAATGGGACAAGTAAAAGCATCTCTAAAAGTGTTGAGTTGCCTATTCTCTCCCCTTATGCTTTAAGTACCAAAACCTTTAAAGGGATTACCAGTCAAAGGATTAATCTCAAAGCACCCAAAGTATATAAAAATTCAGCTGTTTATGTCACCCTTTCAAACAACCTCATAGGTGCGTTACATAACGATTTAAACTATCTTATTCAGTACCCTTATGGTTGTGCTGAACAGACCTCTTCTAAGCTCTCAGCGATGCACTATGCCAAACCATTTTTAAGCAAAGATAAAATGCTTAGAGAGAGTAAAGATTTCATTTTACAAGGGATTAAAAAGCTTGATTCGATGCAGAACTATTATGGGGAGTTTTACTATTGGCAAGGGGGTAACTATGTGCATGCCTACGCCTCACTTTACGCTGCCCAAGTGCTACTTGAATTGAAACGAAGCCATGCTGATGTAAAAGATAGTTTTGAAAAGAAAATTATCAAGATGCTAACAGCTGTAGCCTCTCAAAATGGACGATATGATGGGAGATATAGTGACTTTCATCAAGTCTATGCTGGGTTTATTTTGGCAGAACATGGCAAACTAAAAGCTTCTATTGCCAATATGCTTTATGAAAAAGAGAAATACAAAAACAATGGCATTGCCACACTCTACATGGCAGCCATTTTAAAAATGCAAGGTCAAACAAGCAAAGCTAACACGCTTTATCAAAGTCAAAACAAAACACTTGAAAGCTATACGCACGATTACTACGGTAGCCGTTATGGAAACTTTGGTTCAAGTGTGCGTGACATGCTCATACACTTTACCATTAAGAGTAAATACTTCAACAAAGATGCTAAAGATTTAGAAGTCGTACAAAAAGAGTTTGAGGAGCTTTACTCTACTCAAACCAAAGCCGTGGCACTTAAAGCCGTGAGTAGCTATCTTGGAAATCCAACGGACTCAAAAATTGATGTTAATCTTAAGATAAATGGAGAAAATCAGCACCATAGTAAACCTAGTATCTTAAGTTTTGAGAAGCTCAAAGGCTTTGATGTAAGCCTAAGCCCTCAAAAAAATGCCGTAGCTTACACCGTAGAATTTTCTAAAAATTTACCAAAAAGTTTAAAAAATGAACTCTCTTCTGAAAAGCTTAGTATTCAACGTGAATTTATTGATGCTTTGGGTCATGAAATTGACTTAAAAAACCTTAGACAAGGTGATAAATTTTACGCTAAAGTGAGCATTAAAAACTATGGAAAGATTGACAACGTGGTTATCTCTCAACGTATTCCTGCTTGTTTTAGTATTGTAAACAACAACATCAAAGAGCTAAAAGCACGATTTACAGATGAAAACATCTACATTGAACACAAAGAGATACGTGATGACAGAACCCTACACTTTGTTAATTTACGCAAAAAAGAGAAGTATGATTATGATAGTAAAAAATACATCGTGCAACCCGTTATAGGTACGCTCTACACACCACTTATGGCAACAAGCATTGGAGAGTGTAAGTTACCTGCGATTATTACCGAAGCGATGTATGATGCACGCATTAATGACTATGCTAAACAGAGTGATGAAGTGATTGTCAAAGCACTAAGTAACACGAAGTCCAAAAAAGTTGTGTTAGCACCTGTGGTGAAAAATGTCGCCTTTAAAGTACGTGCCGAAGCACTGGTCAAAGAGCTTTACACCTTAGAGATGAGTAGCCAAAATGCACGTGATTTTTTAAAGTTTTATGCTTATCCTCTTAAAAATTACTTTGGAAAAACAGAGGTAAGCAGAAGTGAAATCTACCAAGACCGAGCAAACTATTTTGAACAGTACGCAAAACGTACTTACAGCAATTTAAAAACAAAAATAGTAAGTTCAGATGAGAACAAAACCGTAGTTAAAATTAGTTTTGACTACAAAATAGACAACGGTAAAAAAGCCAAAACAGGCACAAGTAAACACAAATTAACACTCATAGAAGTTGATGGTAAAGTAAAAATAAGTAAAATTGAGTTAGATGAAAATAAAAAAGGAGCTAAAAAAGTACCAAGCACGAAAGTTCCTTTTTCAGGTCAAGCCTTAGCACTGGTAACTGACTTCTACACCAAAGAGAGCCGTTCAAATAATGCCGATGAATTTATAGGATTTTTCTTATATCCTGTTAAAACCTACTTTAGAGATAAAAATGTCGATAGAAGTAAAATTATTGCAGATAAAAACAACTATTTTAAAAGTTGGAAAAATCGTACCTACACCAACATTACCACTACTCTTGTTTCAAACGATGAGAAAACAGCAAAAGTCAAGATTTCATTTAACTATGAGATTAACAATGGAAAGAAAACCCTCAAAGGGGTGAGTAAGCATCTATTAACCATTCTCAATATGGGAGGAAAACCATATATTTCAGAAGTGGAGCTTTATCAGTAATGCTTTTTATTAATCAGAATTGGTAACATTCCAAAATAGTCCAAAGTTGTATAAGCTTGGTCTATTTTAATGTTAGGCTTTATCTCTAAAATCATAGCACGAATGCTTGCTTCATCTAAATCACCGAGAAATATTCCTTCTCCGTGGTCTTCTTTATAAATTTTTACTAAGTTTTTCTCTTCATACTTCCAAATTCTCATGGCATAATCCTCTTCATCTATTTAACTATCACGGTTAAACAAATCCCGTGTATAGACTTTGGCTTTAACATCTTCTAAAATATTCTCAAATCTATTGGCAATAATCACATCGCTCAAAGATTTAAATGCTTCTAAATCTTTGATAACTTTGGACTTAAAAAACTCCTCTTCTTGCATAACAGGTTCATAAATAACGACTTCAATCCCTTTGGCTTTAATCCGTTTCATAATCCCTTGAATGGCTGAAGCTCTAAAGTTGTCTGAACCACTTTTCATTACCAAACGATAAATACCTACTATTTTAGGATTTTTAGCAAT
>JALSQB010000229.1 GCA_026985655.1 Campylobacteraceae bacterium
CTGCTTGACCTTTTGGGACGTGCGTCTATGACAACAGATAAAATTTTAGCACTTGTTCCTCACTTTACGCAATATGCCGACGATGTAATAGAACAACTACTCATAGAGGCTAAGTACTCACGCTACATTGAGAAGCAACAAAACCAAGTAGATAAAATGCAAGACATGCTTAAAGTAAAAATCCCACAAGGCTTTGATTTTTCTAAAGTTTCGGGTCTTTCCAATGAGATTGTAGAAAAATTAACACAGATTACCCCTCCCACACTCTTTAATGCCTCAGAAATTTCAGGGGTGACCCCTGCTGCTTTGGAGATATTACACATCTATATTAAGATGGCTCAAAAGTCGAAGTAGTAGCAGTTCAATTTATATTAAAATTATCTTAATTATAAATTTTAATTATAAAAAATATAAATAAGAGTTATTAAAAAATGTTTTAAATCTAGTCTATTTATAGCAAAAAATGAAACAATTATACTCAAAAGCATAAATAAATTTAAAATAGTAGTGACTGTTAATTTTATTTGATTTATAATAGATTAAATTTATTATAAAGGATGAATATGAGTACAAGACGTGACTTTATGGGTATGGCACTAGGTGGCTTTACGGCATTAGGTGCTGTTGGTGGACTTTATGCGGCTAAACGTACATGGGATCCATTACCGAGTGTCAAAGCAGCTGGTTTCACAACCCTTGATTTAAAAGATTATAAAGAGGGTGAACTGGTTACTGAAAAGTGGAGAGGTAAACCTATCTTTGTTCTTAAACAGACAAAAGAGATGATGGCAAAAGCAACTGAAAAAGATAAAAAGAGACTTATAGAGGTCGATGGTGCTCACTATATGGTTTGTGTTGGTCTCTGTACACATCTAGGTTGTATTCCTGGGTATCGTAAAGATACACAAGATTTCTTGTGTGCTTGTCATGGTGGTATGTATGATGCAACTGCTGATGTAACAAAAGCTCCACCTCCACGAGGGCTAGATATTCCTCCATTTAAACTCAATGGAACTAAAATAGCGTTGGGTGTAACAGGTCCTGAATATGAAAAAATGTTGGCTGATGGCACAACATTGAGAGTGTAAGGAGGCTTGAATGGCAAGAATTGAAAATGCAAAAAGTATTGGCGAGTGGCTTGACCAGCGTTTAGCTGTGCAGACACTTAAAAGAGTTCTTCAAACAGAGTATTGGATTCCTAAAAATATTAACTTCCTTTGGGCTATGGGTATGGTTTTAGCTGCTACCTTTGGGATTTTATTGGTATCTGGTATCTTCTTACTTATGTACTACAATCCGAGTACGGATTTGGCATTTGATAGTGTAAACTACACTATTATGACCGAAGTTGGTTATGGTTGGTTGTGGCGACATATTCATGGTGTTGGTGCATCATTGGTTTTCCTTATTATCTATATTCATATGTTTACAGGTATCTACTATGGTTCATACAAAAAAGGTAGAGAGCTTATTTGGCTTTCAGGTATGTTACTATATGTACTGTTTTCTGCTGAAGCATTCTCTGGATATATGTTACCTTGGGGACAGATGAGTTATTGGGCTGGTATGGTTATTACAAACCTATTCTCTGGTGGTTCACTACATGCTGATGGTTTAGTTGAGTGGATTAGAGGGGATTATGTTCCTGCACAAGCATTCCTTAGCCGTTTCTTTATGTTACATGTTCTTCTTTTACCATTAGTTATTATTGGGGCGATTGTATTCCACTTTGGAACACTTAGAATTCCACACGTAAACAATCAAGATGGTGAAGATTTTGACTTTAATGAAGCTGCAGAGCTTTATAAAAATGGTCAGAAAAAAGAGTCTAAGGTTATTCCATTTAGCCCTGTATTCTTAAGTAAAGATGTATTTGTCATGGGTATCTACTTTGTTCTATTCTTCTACTTGGTATTTTACCACTTTGAATTTGCGATGGACCCTGTAAACTTTGACCCAGCAGATGGACTTAAAACGCCTACGCATATCTATCCTGAGTGGTACTTCTTGTGGTCTTATGAGGTGCTTCGTCCATTCTCAACCAATGTTGGATTGATTGCCTTTGCTATTGCACAAGTTATCTTCTTTACGATTCCATTCTTGGATAGAAGTCCAAATGTTGCACCTGCTAATAGAAGAGGACTTTTCCATTTATGGTTCTGGGCGATGTTGGTTGATATGTTGGTGCTTACCTTTATGGGTAAATTACCTCCACAAGGTATTTGGAGTACCATTGGTTTAGTGGCTGCGTTGGTTTTCTTTGCCTTATGGATTGCATTGCCAATTATCACAAAATCAGAAAAAAAGCTGTAAGGAGAATAGGATGAATAAAGAGTTAAAAATACTTGGAATTGTGGCAGCTTTTACACTTATACTATATTGGGGAGTTGAGCCATTCGCTCACTCTCAAATGCACAAACACGTAGAGAGCAATGAACTTGTTTACGATGGTAAAGCAGATATAGAAGAGGCAGAGGCTAAAAAAGATGAAGCGTTGGTTGAGAAAAAGAAAAAATTCTGGGCTGATGTTAAAGAGATTGCACAGCTTAAAGGTGATGCCGTAGCAGGTGAAGCTACTTTTGGTATGTGTGCAGGTTGTCACATGGACGGTGCTGCAAATATGGGTGGGGTTACTCCTCCTAGCCTTGACCATGCAGGTGCATTATATGACAAAAACTTCTTAATTGCTCTTATTAAAGACCCTGCAATGGCTACTAATGTGGATCATAAATATCCTAATGGAACTATGAGCCACCCAATGGGTAGTATTAGTTCTATGGTATCTGCTTCACAAGATATTGCTAATGTGGTTGCTTATCTTAAAGAGAAAAAAGCAGGTGAAGTGACACCAAAAGAAGCATTTACAGAGGCTTGTAGCCGATGTCACGCTAACCGTTATGCAAAAATGACTCAACTTGGAGATATTCCAAAAACAAAGTCAAATATTAAAACAGGTCAAGATATAGACAGAATGAAGTATGACCAAAAAGTAGCAACAGAGCAAGGTGCTTTGGCTGAGTACTTAGGAAAACTTCCACCAGATTTATCTATTATCTATAGAGCCAGAAGTGAACACTTCTTAGAGACATTCTTGGAAAATCCACAAGGTCAATTGGCAGGTACTGCAATGCCTAGAACTGGACTTAACCATGAAGGTATGGAGAAAGTTATGGAATTCTTAGCAGAGACAGGTGACCCATCTGCTCCTGCTAGAGCAATAGCTGGACCGTGGGTAATTGGATTCTTTATCCTATTTACACTCTTAGCTTATCTTTGGAAAAACTCTCTTTGGAGAGATTTACACTAAGCAAAACACAATTTGAGCTTCGTGCGACTTGTCGCATTGAGGCTCTTCTTTGTCTCTCTTTCTTTTTTCTTGATTAATATCACTTCTTTTTTATTAACATTTAGCTAATCTAACTAAAACTTAGCAAATGGATTATTATGCTTATAGATGGACATGGACGAACTGTTGATTACCTTAGAATTTCACTTACTGAACGTTGTAACTTTAGATGTCAGTATTGTATGCCAGAGAAACCATTTTCATGGGTTCCTAAAGAGAATTTATTGAGCTTTGAAGAGCTTTTTTTATTTGTAAAAGTCGCCATTGATGGTGGCGTAAACAAAATTCGCCTCACAGGTGGAGAGCCTCTTCTTCGTCAAGATTTAGATGGTTTCATCAAGATGATTCACGACTACAAACCTGATATTGATTTGGCATTAACCACCAATGCATTTTTGTTAGACCAAGTTGCTCAAAAATTAAAAGATGCTGGACTTAAACGGCTTAACATCTCACTTGATTCACTGAAAAAAGATGTCAAATCCAAGATAGTAGGCAAAGATGTACTTGATGGTGTTTTAAAAGGAATAGACAAAGCACTTGAAGTGGGCTTAGGGGTCAAGATAAATATGGTGCCATTAAAAGGCATTAATGATGTTGAAATCCTAGATATTATGAACTATTGTCGTGAGCGTAACATTAAAATACGTTTCATCGAGTACATGGAAAATGAACATGCTTCAAGTGCCATTAAAGGAATGCATGGACGTGAAATTTTAGAAAAAGTAAAAGAGAAACATACCATTAAAGCTTTAGGACGTGAGGGGGCGAGTCCCTCTTTTAACTACCTACTTGATGGAGAGTACGAGTTTGGACTCATTGACCCTCATAAACATGACTTTTGTGAAAATTGTAATCGTATTCGTTTAACAGCCGAGGGAAATTTAATTCCATGTTTGTATTTTGATGAAGCGATGAGCATCGCTGAATCTGTCAAAGCAGGTGACATAGAGGGTGCAAGTCAAGTATTAGCCCAAGTACTCAAAGACAAACCCAAAGAGAACCGATGGAGTGAAGAGGAGTTAGAAGAGAGAGAGATTTCTAAACGTGCCTTTTATGAAACTGGAGGTTAATACCAAATCTCACTTACCACAGGTAGATGGTCTGAACCTAACTCTTTATCGACAAATATGCTTTTAACTTGAAACTCTTTTGAGAGCAGTACATGGTCAAGTGAGAGTTTAAAGTGGGGAATTAAAGGCAGTTGTTTTTTGAGTTCTATTGTCCATCTTAGCCCCTCTACTACTTTGGTATGTGATGCTTTCTCAATCTCTTTTATCGTATGACTCCAAGCAACAGCATTAAAATCCCCTGCAATAAGTGTTGAACCTTTGATGTGCTTAAAGATAGGTTTTATCTGCTCTATCTGTTCAGGTTGAGTGTAAGGGTAGGGCCAATAGGTGTGTATGGCAACAATATTAATGGGCTTTTTATCAAGCAAAATTTGTTGCCAAAGTAAGCCTTGATATTTAAGGCAGACCGATTGTTCTTCGTTAAAAGGGTGTTTTGAGAGTATGGCAACAGAACCTACGGATTGAAATGGACAATAAATTTGGTAAGGGTAAGCCCCTTGTTTTCGTGCTACATAAGGAAATTTACTACTAAGTTCTAATGAGTAATCTTCATACATCATACTAGATAATGCTTCTTGATGTGCTTTTGTAACCTCTTCTAAGGTAATGACATCGGCTGAACTCTCTTGAAGATAGCTTATTACTTTATCTATTTTTTTGTTACTAAAAAGCAAATTAAATTGAATGTGTTTAAGTTTATGGGTTCGGTTTTTCGTAATGGGCTGTGCTTTAAATGGCTGGTTAATGTAGTAGAGATAAAATATTCCTAAAAGTATGAAGAGAAAAAAGATGAGCATATTTTTAACTTCATGAAAAAAAGCCAACAGAAGCATGGTTGGCAAAATCATTAACAGCAGATGCACTCTAAAGTGGCTAAAAGAGTCAAAAAGTGGATGTAAAAAGTTTAAAAAACCAAATAGAAAGGGAACAGCCATAGCAATTAAAAGAGTATATAACAGCTTTTTAATGATGTTTTTTGGATTTAGGTTAAGATTTAGATTCATAGGCTTCTTTTTTATTGTATTGTAACAAATTAATACTAAAGTGCTATAAAGCCTCTTTCGCTAAAATAGTACGTGCGATTAAAAGCACACTAAAATTTAAAATAAGGAAAAATTATGGCTGAATGGCGTAAAGTAGCAAAAACATTTGCTCTAGGAGATGGACACATCGCACAAAAAGAGGTAGAAACTTTAAGAGCATTATTACTTGCAGATGGATACCTATCTAAAAGCGAAATGGATTTTTTATATGAAATCAAAAAAGAGGCAAAATCATCAGTAAAAATGCTTGATGAACTCATCGCAGATTGTGAAAAACTTATAAAATAAGAGAAGATAAGAAATTCTCTATCAATCCGATAGACCATTCACTTGAATTGGTTTATTGGCAGTTGATTATTTAAAGCTTAAACTATTCTAATATTCAAGACTTATGCTATAATCGTAACACTAAAAAATAGGTAGATAATTATGGATAGATTAATAGTAAAAAACTTCGGACCCCTTAAAGATGTAGATATTGAGCTTAATAAGATAAATCTTTTTATTGGTGAAAATGGTAGTGGAAAGAGTGTTTTAGGGAAGATACTTACTATTGTTACAAGTGCTTTTTTGGAAAAAAGTGAAGAAAAAATTTTTCAAGAATTTAAAAAATATAATATTAATTATATTAATGCAACAACAATAATTTTATTAGTTAATAGTGAAAAAACTATTTTTGAATTAAAAAAGAATAAAGTTGTCTCATATAAACAAATAGAATTAACGGAGTATGATGTAGCAGAAATACTTTCTCAAGCTTTAGTTGAAATAACTACAAAAGATAAAATAGAAACAAATGCACCTTTATTAAAAAAAATAAAAGATTATTTTCGTCCTAGAATTCTTACTCCTGAAGAAAGTCAAAAAAAACTAAAAGAGATGCTCGAGGTATTAACTAATTTAAAACCAAATAAAGCTATAGAAAAACCTCAACATATTTCTCAATATATTCCAGCAGAAAGAAATCTTATTTCCATTTTTAGTAAGTCTATAAGTAGTTTTTTAACAGCAGATATTCCTTTGCCAAAATTTCTTCTTAGTTTTAGTAGTGAATATGAAAAAGCTCGTAATACTATTCAAGAATTAAATTTATTAGAAGTTCAATATCAATTTAAAGAGGGAAGAGATTATATT
>JALSQB010000230.1 GCA_026985655.1 Campylobacteraceae bacterium
CATTGTTGATGACATTTATTTTCCCATCGTAAAGGACTTTTGAGAGGGTGAACTTTTTTAAATATGCATTTTTAAACTCATTGGTGTAAGCATAAAGTGCTTTGTCATTTTGATAAGTGTGTTTTATAGGGTATTTGTTTAAGAGGTAGTTTGAGAGCTTATCTTGTTCGATTAGCTCTCTTATTTGGTTTTGTAGGTTTTGGGGGTAGTTGTTTAGGTATTTTAACTGCATAGAAGAAAGAGAAGCCTAAACCTGCTCAACCGTCACCACATGCCCTACAAATTTAGAGGCATTGTCTAAAATAAGCCCCCCTTTTCTAAAGCCTAAGCCACAGCCCTCAAAAGCGTAAAATACACCTGCTTGGTAGCTTTCGCCTTTGTCATTGGTGGGTAACTCTGCATACTCTTGAAAGATTGAAGGGAACTCGCCATATTCGCCCTCGGTCTGGGCAACTATCTCTTCGTTTTCATCGACAATGATGGTATTTGCCCCCTCACGTCCAAAGATTTTCTTTTCAACTTGTGCTACGCCCTCTAAAGGCTCAAAACTTGTTTCCAAAAGTAGTGGGTGATTTGGGTAGAGTTCCCATAAAATCGCCATAAATGCTTTTGATTGAAACATTAAAGTGTAGGCAGGGTTTAAGAAAATGGCTTTTTGATTTTCCATAATTTGGGTCATAAGCATCGCTAAATCTGCCTCTTCAATGGCAATGTCTTCCCATGGTAAAAGCTTAAACCAATACTCATAGTTTACCTCTTTAAAGAAAACCCCCTCTTCTGCGTCAAACTCAACCTCATCAGCGTAAGCAAATTCTGTTTCATACCCTGCTTGAGTTGCAATGCTTTGTAAAAGTCTTACGGTGTTTTCTTCTTCTATGTTCCCTTTAACTGAAGAGAAAAGAATTTTCCAACCATCATAACGCTCTTCAAAAGAGCTAACATCCTCTTCCATGGTAATAAGGCGTTTAAAGTTATCAACCAGTGCTTCGTGTAAGTTGTTAAACTGATGTGACTCTTCCATGCCATTGAGCTTTAGTGTTGCCCATTGCACAATGGAGGTTTCAAACAGGGCTGTTGGGGTGTCAGCATTAAATTCAATGAGCTTAATCGGTTTTCCGTCAAGCCCTCCTGCAAAGTCAAAACGACCATAGAGATGCCAATGCACGTCATTGTCCCAAGACATTTTTACGGCGTCTATTAAATTAAATGGAATACCAATATCGTGTAACAAATCATTCTCTATCACATATTCACCAGCTTCCACGAACATATCGTAAAGCTCATTGGCTGCTTCATAGTAGGCATCAGCTTCTCGTGAATCGACTTCGACTATCTCATTGGCAATGTAGGGTGTTGCATCATCATCGGTGTGCCAAATGAAACCAATCTTTTCTAAATAGGCATCATCAGGTACTTTTATGGGTCTAAGGTTCATCGCTTAACCACCAAAGCTTGAAGAACGAGATGAAGCTTTTTTCTTATTGCCAAAGAAACCAGACTTTTTAGAAGAAGCACTTCTTGCTTTATTGGCTGCGGCATTCTTTTTAAAAGAGTTTTGAGAACGCGAGTAGGTGCTTGGCGACTTATACGAGGTTCGTCTGTTTTGTTGATAGTTTTGGTTGTTCATCAGTTTATTCATAAGAAATGACCCTACCATACCAGCAGCCATAGATGCCATGAGTGTTCCTGCTAAGCCCATTCCACCAGACTCTCTTACCTCATCAGGGTTTTGGGTTAGTTTTGACGTTCCAGCTTCTACTTTGGCTTCTTCCTCTTTAACCAACTTATCTATCTCTTCTTGGCTAAGAATTCGCTCTTTGCCATCTTCTCTTAAAATGACACGCGTAGCACTACTTGGAAATTCATCAACAATTTTGTAAGAACCATTTTCCTGTTTCTCAATGGTAACCGAAGCCCCTTTTTTCTCAATGCTCTGTTCTTGTTGTTGTGGGGTGTTCATATCAGCACCCGTATCACCACAAGCAGTAAAACCAACCACAGCAACAGCAGAAAGCCCACCTACCATCGCATAGTTTGAAATCTTGTTAATATGTTTGTTCATCTTCTCTCCTTGAGATATATAAAATATTTTATTCACATTGTGAATAAAATATTTTTTTTAATGAAATTATTTAAAATTAATGTAACTTTGTTCACACTTTATTCACCATGTGAATAAAGCTTTTAAACTACTTAAAAAATTACTCTAAATAATATTTTATGTTCTTATCTATTACAACGCTTCTGTTGCTACTTTAGAGACACGTAAAGCAAAAGCTGATTTATCTTTAGGTTCTAAACCCTCTGATAGCTTAGCAGAATCTAATAAAATCCATGCCATATCACTAAACAGTGCATCATTTTCTAATTTATCCAACTTTTTAATCATAGCGTGTTCAGGGTTTACCTCTAAGATGAGGGGTGTTTCAGGCATAGCTTGTCCCATCTGTGCGAACATATGTGCCATTCCTGCCATTGGGTCATTGGCATCTTTTACCACACATGAAGGGCTTTGTGTTAAACGTGTTGTGGTTTTAACCTCTTTCACCTCTTCACCTAGTACCTCTTTTATTTTATCGGTTAGAGATTTAAACTCTTTGCTAATCTCTTCTTTCTCTTCCTCTGTTTTAGAATCAGGAGCTTCAATGGTAGTAATATCTTTTAAAGTCCACTCTTTGTAGCTTCCAATAGAGGGAGCAACAATCTCATCTATCTCTTTGTCGTCCATAATAAGTACTTCAATGTTCGCTTTTTTATAGGCTTCCAAAAGAGGTGAGTTTCTAAGTACTTTTTCATCTTCACCTGCGATGTAGTAAATCTCTTTCTTTTCAGAATCACCACGACTTACATAGTCTGCAAAAGTAACCATGCCTTCTTCAACAGATGATTTATACTTCACAATGTCAAGCAGTAACTCTTTGTTAATATGGTCTTGGAAAATACCCTCTTTAATCACTTTATTGTACTCTTGTGTAAAGGTATCGCTATCTTCACCTTTTAACTTCTTGATTGCTTGAAGTATTTTTTTGGTTGCGTTTTGTTTAATGTTGGCTAAGATTTTATTTTCTTGAAGAATTTCACGGCTTACATTTAACGGTAAATCTTCACTGTCTATAATACCATGAACAAAACGTAAATAAGTTGGCAACAACTCTTTGTCATCATCGGTGATAAAGACTCTTTTTACATAAAGCTTTACATGGCTTTGATAGTCGGCTCTATACAAATCCATTGGTGCTGTTTTAGGAATATAAAAAAGCGTCGTAAACTCTTGCCCTCCCTCTACTTTGTTGTGAAGATAGCTTAACGGCTCATCATCACCATGAGAAAGAGATTTATAGAACTCAACATAATCCTCTTTTTTAAGTTCAGACTTTGAGATTGCCCAAAGTGCTGTTGCCACATTCACTTGTTCTGACTTTTTAACCTTAGTCGTTACGGCATCTTCGCCCTCACCTGTGGTTTCATCTTCTGTAAAATGCATCATAATCGGGTAAGCAATGTGATTGGAGTATTTTTTTACCACGCTCTCTACTCTATATTTCTCTAAAAACTCTTTCTCTTCCTCTTTGAGTTTAATGTACATCACGGTTCCGTGTGACTCTTTAGTAACGGGGGTAATCTCAAACTCACCTGTTCCATCGGTAGAGAATTTATAGGCTTGTTCTTCTCCTGCTTTTTTAGTAATGACTTCAACTTGATTAGAAACCATAAACACTGAGTAAAAACCAACCCCAAATTGACCAATAAGGTTAGAATCTTTCTTCGCATCACCCGTTAAACTCTCTACAAATGCTTTGGTTCCAGACTTGGCAATGGTTCCAAGGTTTTCCATGAGGTCTTCCTCATTCATTCCAATACCATTGTCCCCAATGGTTAAAGAGTTGTCTTCAAGATCTAAATTAATGTCAATTTGTCCAGCCCAATCAGCATCTTTAAACGCTTCATCGGTTAAACGCATATGATTAAACTTATCAAGTGCATCAGAGGAGTTAGAGACAAGCTCTCGAATAAAAATCTCTTTGTTTGAGTAGAGTGAATGGGTCATTAATTTTAAGAGTTGCCCTATCTCTGTTTGAAACTGATGTTTTGCCATATTATGTTCCTTTTGTCTATTGAAATTTATTTTTAAAAATATTTTTGGAATTATAATCTATTTTTAGTAAATTTTCAATAGTTTTAGTTTAAAAAAATAATATTCTTTAGTCTAGGTGACTAATGGTTTAAAATTTAAAAATTAATACAATTAATTACTTATTAATATAATTTAACTATAATTCCAAAAATTAAAAAAAAGGAGTAATTTTAATGAATTTAACCATTAAACTTTTACTAACAAGCTTATTTATGCTGTCAAGTGTTACCATATCGGCATTTGCAAAAGATAACAACATCTTAGCCTATAAAGACCGAGGAATTAAGTATTATCCTCGATACATGAAAAAAGGAACGGTGAAGTATGGGAAAGCTTCATGGTATGGGAGACCTTTTCATGGACGGCTCACTGCCAATGGTGAACGCTATAATATGTATAGCATGACAGCAGCTCACCGTACTTACGCGATGGGAACTATTTTAAAAGTAACCAACTTAAGAAACAGACGTTCTGTTCGGGTTCGAGTTAATGACCGAGGGCCTTTTTACTCTTCACGCATGATTGACCTCTCTTATGGAGCTGCACGAAAATTGGGTATTGTTAAAAAAGGTATTGGAAGAATTAAACTTGAAGTTGTCTCCTCTAGTAAGAAACGCTCTCACAAAAGAGTACAGCACAAACGAGTGATTAGTAAAAAAGTAGTAACTAAGAAAAAAGTCTTAAGAAATCAGAAAGTTCAAGTAGCCTCTTTTTTTAACAAATCAGATGCCATTTCATTCAAAAAAAGACATCAACTCGCCCATGCGATGGTGATTAAAAAATATATTTCAAAATATAAAAAAAATACCTATCGAATAGTGGTCAAATGTAGCAATTGGGAAGCGAAAAAACTCTTAAAATCAAAAAAGTTTAAAGGAGCTTATAAAGTTTAGTTATAATAAATTACTTCTCTATCACCTTCGTTTCAATAATATCAAGCTCTTTGGGCTTCGTATTATTGGCAAGACGTTTTCCTCGCCAATAGTACCCACCCATGGCTCCCACGGTAGTGGTTAAGGTCAAGAGTCCTACGGTGATGAGTTGGGCAAAAATAAACAATGCCCCAACACCCATCACTCCTGCAAAAGCCATACCTACTTTAAAGTTTGCTTTGGCATGGGTCATTTTGGCTTCGGTGGCTATCTCTTTTTGAGCCTCTTTAACGACTTTGATTTTATCGCGTTCAGCTTTTACTTTTAATTTTTCACGCTCTTTTGCGAATTTACTATTTAATTTATGTTCGGTCTCTTTTTGAAAAGAGGCACTCAAAGAGGAGAACCAAAAAGCCAACATAAGTGCTACAAAGAAAAGAGGGGTAATTAACTGCAACAAAGCTGTGGGATTGTCAAAGTTTATAGGGGAGATATAGATTAAAATAGCCGTAATAAGTTGCACTAAAATAATGCCCAGTAGAAATTTTAAAACTTGCATCAAAAACCTTAAAAAATATTATTTTAAATCTTCAGACCAAAAAAAGTCTATCCACCCTTTTGGCTCTTTGACCCACCAATTTGGTTTAATTATAGCCGTTGGTTTATAAAAAATAGAAGCAGTAAAAAAAGTAGTTTGAGGATATTGACTTTTTAATACACGCAATACTTCTACTAAGGTATCACCTGAATCCACAATGTCATCGACTATTAATACTTTTTGCCCCTCTTTCAAGAGAGGCACATTAAAGACTTTTACCTCATCTAATTTTTTGCTATTATCATAGCCCATAGTATTAATGGCATAGACTTCACGAATATCATAAAACTCGCCCAACATCTGCCCCATGCTTAAGCCTCCACGTGAAATGGGCATAAGCACCTCAAACGCTTTATCTATTTTTTCAGTCAATATTTTTAAATCATCACGAAATTCATCATAAGCATAATATATTTTATTCATTGACTTTTAATTTTTAGCTTTTAACTCTTTGGCTTTAGCATAAGCATTTTCTATGGCTCTTATCATCGAAGACCTAACGCCTCCATGTTCGAGTGAAGCATATCCTGCCGCCGTTGTTCCTCCTGGACTCATAACACCATCTTTAATATCAGCAGGGTTTTCATTTGAGATTAATGCTCCAAAGCCATCAAAAAGTCCTGCTACCAATGCTTTTGCATCAGCTCTTTTTAGTCCTTGTTCTACTGCACCATCAGCCAAAGCTTCAGCAATGAGTGCCAAATAAGCAGGACCCGAACCTGCTACCCCTGTGGCAATATCTAACTCATTTTCAGAACTAAGCCATAAGGAACGACCAATTTTATTAAAAATAGTAATCGCTTCTTCTCTTAAAGCAATATCCCCTGTAATGGTTGTCATAGATTTAAGATAACTCGCACCTAAATT
>JALSQB010000231.1 GCA_026985655.1 Campylobacteraceae bacterium
AAGAGGTTACAATAGAGATTTTACTAGGTGATGCCAGAGAAGAAGTGCCTAAAATAACGCAAAAAATAGACATTATCTATCAAGATGCCTTTTCCCCTGCACACAATCCTCTACTTTGGACAAGAGAGTTTTTTGCAGACATTGCCAAGATTGCCACAGATGATGCCATCTTAACCACCTACTCAACCGCAGCTTCGGTTCGTTTGGGGCTTTATGAGAATGGCTTTTATATTTTTATTCATCGAGCAGAGCTAATGAGATTTTCAACCGTGGCTTCATTTAAGATGATTGAGGGGTTTGAATATGTCGATATGGAGTTAAAAAAAATTCGTAATCCTGTGGCAAGAAGTTTTAGAGATGAGGATTATATATAAAAAGTTAAAGTAAAAAACTATTTAATACCTAAAAGGAGTTAGGTATTATGGCTAATATTAACTATTTTATAAAAAAGCAGATACTACTTTTGTCTAAAATATCCATAGACTATATTAGAACTGACTATTTTAATCATTTAGCTGAAGATGAAAAATTAGTGGGCTTATTAGTTCTAACTTGGTTTTTGCTCATGAAGACCTGAAAAACTTCTTTTTATCAATAGCAATATATTGTATGCTTATACCAAAGAGTTCGACAAAGAGATAGAGATAGGAACCGTCAGAGAGATTTTTTTCGTGAACTGTTTTGAAAAGATTTTCTACTCTGACATAGGCGACTTTAGAGTAGGAGATAAGTTTTTTGAGCTTGGAGGAAAAAACAAAAGTTTTAAGCAAATTAAAGACCTAGAAAACGCTTTTGTGCTTGCCGATATGGATTATACGGTAGAGGAGAAAAAATTCTTCTTTGATTGTTTGGGTTTTTGGGGTAAGTAGCTTTTTTAAGCCTTTGCTACCTCCTCTTCATTAAGCCATCGTAAGGCTTCTTGTCGGTTAGAAAATTCTTTAATCTCCCCACTCATAAACCATGAGGAAACGTTCATGAGGTTGTTAATGAGTTTATTATGTCCGTAAATGGCAATTTTATTAAAAGCTAGCCCATGTTTTATGCCGAGTTTTAAGTCGTCCCAAGCTGCTTTGGCTTCCCACCCTTGAAAATTTTTAATATCGACTAACGCATTGACTTTTGGTTTTTTTACTTCAGATAAAGTAGCATCAATAATGGGCATTATTCTTTCATAATCTTCATGCGTTAATTTTCCTATGGCTGTAAATGAGAGAAAAAAATTATTGCTGTCTAAACGTTTAAGTCCCATGGATAAACCATGTGTTTCTAAGAAATCATCTTCTCCTTTTATCCAAGCTCTGGCTTTGTCTAAATCATTAAATTGAAAATGTTTAATATGAGCTTTTACAAAATGTTTAGCAAGAGGCTCTACAAAATCAACAATTGAGGAGTTCGTAACAAAAGCAACTTTTTCTACTTTTGCATGATGTGCTTCAATAAATTTTAAATGTTTTACAAAAGCAGAAAAAGAATCCCAATAAGGAAAGGATTCAGCATAAATAATGAGTCCTTTAAGCTGACCAACTTTTTCAATGAGAGGGTCTATTTGTTTACTGGCTCTCTCAAAATCATTTTGGCTCAATGCTCCAACAGGTTCAAGTATGGTAATAGCCTCTTTGCTATCGGTAATTATATTTAACATCTTTATATCCTTTTTTGTGTATTATACTCCAAAAGTATGGGATAAGTATGCTACTTTGGTAGCAATGAAATTATAAGGAAAAGATAATGTCTAAACCTAAAGCTTTTGGTCTGTGGAGTGCTGTTCTTTTAGGTATTGGTTCGATGGTGGGGGCAGGTATTTTTGTCCTTTTAGGTGAAGCAGGGGCAATTGCAGGAAATTTGGTGTGGATTTCTTTTATTTTTGGAGGAATTATTGCTTTATTGAGTGGTTACTCTTTGGCAAAACTTGCTTCTGTTTACCCTAGTCGTGGGGGAATTGTTGAGTATTTAGTTCAGTGTTATGGAGAGGGAATTTTTTCAGGTTCTCTTTCGATTCTTTTCTATCTTTCGGCGATGGTTGCCATTGCGATGGTGGCGAAAACATTTGGAACGTATGCTTCAATGATGATGGGAAGTGAGGTGAGTGTATGGAGTAATGTCTATGCCATAGGTATTTTACTCCTCTTTATGTTTATTAATTTAGCAGGAAGTTCACTTATTGCTCGTAGTGAAAATATTATTGTACTGATAAAATTTTCGATATTATTACTTTTTATCGTGGTTGTATTTTTTTACATTCAACCTGAATTACTCTCTTTTACAGATTCTCCTCCTGTGATGAATGTTTTCTCTTCAATTGCCTTGACTTTTTTTGCCTTTGAAGGCTTTAGGGTTATTACCAATACAGCAGAAGATATGGAAAATCCTCAAACCACCATGCTCAAAGCGATGATGATTGCTATTGGCTTAGTAATGTTGCTTTATGTGGCTGTGACGTTTGCTGTTTTTGGTAATCTCTCTTTATCTGAGATTGTTCAAGCACAAGACTACGCACTCGCAGAAGCAGCGAAACCAGCCTTTGGGGATTTAGGCTTTACGATTATGGCGATTGCAGCACTCATCTCTACTGCTTCTTCTATTAATGCCAATCTTTATGCCGTGACGAATGTTACCTATCAGATGGCAAAAAATGGTGAGTTACCTGAAATTTACCGACGTAATGTTTGGCATAGTAGTGAAGGCTTGATTGTTTCTACGGTTATTTTGATTGTTTTTGTACTCTTTTTTAAATTGAATGAAATTGCAGCGATTGGGTCAATTTCTATTTTATTTGTTCACGCTTTGGTACATATTGGACATCTTTTTAAAATAAAAGAGAGTGGGGCATCAAAGAGCTTAGTACTTTTGGCTATTGGAAGCATTATCCTCGCCATTATTTTAGCGTTGAACTATACCCATCAGCATATTCCCAATGTGGGCTATTTTATTGTAGGGGAATTTGTTTTAGCCTTTGTGATTGAGATAACATTAAGGTTAATGAATAAACGGATTATTACCAAGCAAATATGTATCTAAAGTAGCATCTTTTGCTCAAAAATAAGAGTATAATAAAACATAATATCATATGGAGAATAAAATGATAAAAGCAACAAGCGAATCGATACTATTTGGTTTTAAAGAGATTTTAACATGGCATACTATGAAATATGCTCTTATTATTGGGTTGTTTGTGATGGCAACGTGGATAGGGCTAGGGTTACTTTTTTGGAACAACTTAACTGCTTTTAGCATGACACTTATTGGTTTTTTACCTCTTGACCTTATGATTTTAGATGGCACATGGATGATGTCCACTTTCATTTGGCTCATTTTAGTTTTGTTGACGTATGCACTTGTTTACATTTTTTTGGGTAATTTTATTTTTAATAAAATATCCAAAGATAAATATGCTGCGTTATCTTTAATTTTAATGTCTATAAGTGCTTCTTTTTGGTTAATTGTTTGGTACTTTAATAATGAATTACTACATCAAAAGATTACAGCTTTTTTAAAAACTTTACCTTATACAACAGTAGAACATGGGTTAGCTTATCTTTTTACGATTTATATTATATATAATGCCATTGTGATTAGTATATTATTTCTCGTTAATATTTTTAATAAACCACTGATTCAACATTTTGCTTATAAGCATTATGATGGTTCGTTGGAAGAACACCATACATTACAATCTTTGAGATACACCATGAAAGATACCCTTTTATTTATAGGAATTTCATTACTTGCTTTTCCTCTTCTTTTTATTCCTGTGGTTAATTTTATGGTACAAATATTATTGTGGATATGGCTCACTAAAGATACCTTGCAATATAACACAGCTTCATTGGTCTTTAAAGAAGTAGAGATGAAAGAGTTAAAAAAACATCAAAAAGATATTTGGTTTATTAGTTTGGTCAGTATACTCTTTAACTTTATTCCAATATTTAACATCTTCGCTCCTTTCTTCGGAGAACTTAGCATGTTTCATTATTGGAAACAAATTCAACAAGAAGGATAGATTATGGACATAATAGAAAAAGAGTTAGAGAACAGACGTACTGAAATTCAAAAAGAAGTTAAAGCTCTTTTTGAAGCCAATATGACAATCACCGATTGGGATATTCCTGAAGCTGATGATCTAAAAGCAGCTAAGTTTTTAATTAAGATTATCAAAGAAGAGCTTGCTAAGATTGAAAAAAATATTGCCAACGGTAAATATAATAACTATTAAAGGATAAATTATGAAACACCTCTTTAAACGCGTGGTTGTTCTCTTGAATGAGCTAGAAAATATTGATAACGTACTCAAAAAAGCCTTTGACTTTTCAATTCAACATCAAACGAGATTAGAAATTCTTTACGTCCAAGAGCAAGAGCTTTTTGATGTTCCTGATTATTTTTTATCAGACGATAAAATTGCCAATGAGCATTTAGACAAAAAGAGCGTTAAAGCTAAAATAGAAGAGCATCTTCTGACCTTAGATATTCAAGGTGACCATGCCATTTTAATTTATGAAGATGATACCATAGACCAAGTGCTTCATTATGCCAAAGGACAAAAAGATATTCTGTTTATTACAGCTTATCATCAAGAGCTTAGTGAAAAGTTAGTAGAAAAAACACCCCATAGCTTTTGGATTGTTAAAAACAACAGTCAAAGCTACCATAATATTGCCATTCCCTTAGATTTTTCTGATACAGGGGAACGTGTTATTACGTTAGCTAAACATATTTTCCCTACTCAAAATATCACCATGATTCATGATTACCGTTATTTACTCGATACCCTTACGGTGCAAGTCGATTATTTAAATGTTGTTCCTGTGATTACGCCTGATATTCTTGCTTTAAATGAAACCTTGAAAAAAGAGCAAAAAGCAAAGTTTGAGCATTATAAAAAAGAGTTTGAACTCAATGGTAAATGTATTGAGGGAGAAGCTTCATTGGACAAAGACCTCATAGAATATATCTCTAAAAATGATTTTGATTTAAGCATACTCTATCATCAAGATACAGAACTCTTTTTGTCTCCTTCATTGATTTTAGAGTTGCTAAAATTTGTTGAGACAGATTTTTTTATTGTTAATCTTTAAGGAGTATAAGTGGCAAAAAAAATAGGATTTTTAGAAGCTTTTAGCATTGGGGTTGGGGGTATGGTTGGTGGAGGTATCTTTGCTGTATTGGGGCTTACCATCGACCTAGCCAAAGGGGCTGCACCTCTTGCTTTTATGGTGGCAGGATTTATTGCTCTTATTACGGCTTACTCGTATGTCAAACTCTCTTTACGTTACCCCAGTGAGGGGGGAAGTATAGAGTTTATTGTTCAAGCCTTTGGCAATGGATATTTCTCTTCGGTGATTAACAATTTACTGCTTATTAGTTATGTCATTATGTTGGCACTCTATGCTTATGCATTTGGGAGTTATGGTTCAGCTCTTTTGGTGGGAAGTGATGTGACGTGGATTCACAATGCTTTAGCTGTTGGGGTTATTGTTCTTTTTATGCTCATTAATCTTGTGGGGGCATTGCTAACAGGAAAAGCAGAAGATATTATGGTCTTTTCTAAGTTATTTATTTTGGTCATTTTTGCAGGAGTAGGAAGTGTGAGTATTGACATGACCCACATGGCAACCACACAATGGATGCCCATGACCTCTGTGGTTACAGGAGGATTGATGATTTTTCTAGCCTTTGAGGGATTTGAACTCATTGCCAATACAGCTAGAGATGTGGAAAACCCTGAAAAAACCTTACCTAGAGCCTATTACTCTTCTGTCATTTTTGTGCTTATTTTATACGTTTGGATTGCCATGGTTACAGTAGGAAATCTTTCATTTGAAGAGGCAAAAACAGCACAAGATTATGTATTGGCTAAAGCTGCTGAGCCTTTTTTTGGCGAACTCGGATTTATCTTCATTGGTATAGCAGCCTTACTCTCAACAGCTTCAGCAATTAATGCAACACTTTATGGAAGTGGACGAACCTCTTATCTCATTGCTAAACATGGTGAGTTACCCCATACCTTTGAAAAACGGATTAAAAATGGTTACGAGGGGATGGTGATTGTGGCACTCTTAAGCATTATTTTTACGACACTTTTTGACATTAACAACATCTCCATTGCAGGAAGCATTGGGTTTTTAATTGTTTTTACTTTGGTAAATTATGCGAACTTTAAACTCTATAAAGAGACCAAAGCCAATAGATTTATTCCTGCATTGGGGGCATTGTTAGGTTTGACAGCGACCACGGTACTGATTGGATACAATCTTATTCATTCACCTCAATCCTTGGTCACAAGTGGCATTGTTTTGTTGGTGGTTGTTCTTTTTACTTTTTTATACTATCATCTGAAAGAAGCAAGGCTCTCTTCGTTTATGGATAAAAATTTGCAGAGGGATGAGGAGAGAGTTTTAACGTAAGGACATAAGGCTTGAAAATTAAAATATATATAAGAGTCTATAAATATGAAAAAA
>JALSQB010000232.1 GCA_026985655.1 Campylobacteraceae bacterium
CGAAGACACATCTTGTAGGAATTGTGAATTCGAGTTTGATTGCTTTGGCATTCGTATCGGCAGTGATGTTAGCACTTCACGTTGCTGATGAAGGAGCAATTCATGTTCAGATGATGACTTGGATTGCCATTGGAGATTTAAATATCCCTTTTGGATTTTTAGTAGATGAAGTATCGGTTACTATGATGTTGGTTGTTACTTTGGTTTCAACCATCGTTCATATCTACTCCACAGGTTATATGGATCATGATAAGGCTTACAATAAGTTCTTCTCTTACCTTTCAGCATTTGTATTTTCGATGATGATTTTGGTTATGAGTGATAACTTTGCAGGACTCTTTATTGGTTGGGAAGGAGTTGGTGTCTGTTCTTGGTTACTCATTAGCTTCTGGTATTTTAAAGAGGACAAACCTTTTGAAGAGAACCCTTCAATTTCACCATCTTGGGCTGCGAATGAAGCGTTTATTATGAACCGTGTGGCTGACCTTGGAATGTTGGTAGGAATTTTCCTTATCTATTGGAATGTTGGTTCATTACAATATGATGTTGTATTTGATGCCTTACCTCATTTAAAAGATGGGATTTTAGTATCGATTGCCATTGCTCTGTTTATTGGAGCAATGGGTAAATCAGCTCAATTCCCACTTCATACATGGCTTACTGATGCGATGGAAGGACCTACGCCTGTTTCTGCACTTATTCACGCAGCGACCATGGTAACAGCAGGGGTTTTTTTGGTTGTTAGAGCCAGTCCACTTTTTAGTTTAGATGCTGTTCATGGTGTCTCTATGTTTATTGCTTCTTTAGGAGCATTTGTTGCATTTTATGCTGCGTCAATGGCATTGAGTGCTAGAGATATTAAACGTATTGTTGCACTCTCTACCTTGTCACAACTTGGATATATGTTTGCAGCAGCTGGACTTGGAGCTTATTGGATTGCACTTTTCCACCTAGCAGCACACGCATTCTTTAAAGCACTTCTATTTTTAGGAGCAGGTAACGTTATGCACGCGATGGACGATGAACTTGACATCTTTAAGATGGGGGGCATGAAAAAAGTGATGATGGGGTCATATATCTATATGGGTATTGCTTCATTTGCATTGGCAGGTCTTCCAATTATGGCAGGGTTCTATTCAAAAGATGCGATTATTGAGACAGCATTTAATGATGGTTCATTTATCATTTGGGGTATTTTGGTTATTACCGCAGGAATGACAGCATTCTATAGCTTTAGACAAGTATTCTTTACTTTCCACGGTGAAGAGCGTTATAAAGCACTAGGTTTCCACCCACACGATATGTACAAATATGTACTTGTTGCTATGGCACCATTGGCAGCACTTGCTATATCATTTGGTTGGTTTATGGAAGATTTCCATGAGTTTATTATTCATAAACTTCCAGATTATGAGATGACTCATGAAACCCATCATTTAGCTCCATATTTAGGAACGCTAGTTATTGTTCTTGCTTTAACAGGTATTTTTATTGCCTATAAAAAATATGCAGGGATATATAGCAGTGCGTGGAAAAGAGATGAAGAGTTTGAAAACTCATTTATCTATAAATTAGTAGCAAACCAGTACTATGTACCAAAATTTTACGATGAGTTTATTGTTCAACCTTATACACTTGCTTCAGCAAAGTTTTGGGAAATAGATAAAAAGATTGTTGATGGTATGGTCGATAAAATTGGACATAGTTGTTATGACTTTGGAGATAAATCGAGACGCATGCAAAATGGTAACCTATCATCTTATCTAAATTGGATGGGTGCAGGTACCTTGATTATAGTACTTGTTGCTGTAATACTAATGGCAATAAGTTAAGGGAGAATAGATGGACGCAATATTAAGTATATTAATATTTTTCCCTGCATTAGCAGGGTTTATAGGCTTTGGAATTGATAAAAATGCCGCAAAGATGTATGGTATTTCCGTAGCACTCATTGAGCTACTTTTATCACTTGTTTTATGGATGCAGTTTGACCCTAGTAATGCTGGCATGCAGTTTACTGAAAAGGTTTCGCTTATTGCAGACTTTGGTATTAGTTACAATGTAGGGGTTGATGGAATTTCACTCTTCATTGTGATTATGGCAACTTTAATTACGCTTCTTGGAATTATCTTACTTCGTGAAGATACTAAAAATATGAAGAATATGATTGTCTCACTTTTATTTTTAGAGATGACGATGGTAGGGGTGTTTGTAACTTTAGATGCCATTATCTTTTATCTTTTCTGGGAACTCTCTTTAGTACCGATGCTTTACATCATTGGGGCATGGGGTGGAAAAGACAGAGTCTATGCAGCAGTTAAGTTTTTCCTCTATACCTTTGCTGGTTCATTGGTTATGCTTGTAGGACTTCTTGCGATGGCATATCTTTATCATCAAGCAAATGGTGTTTGGACATTTAACATTTTAGATTGGTACACCTTACCATTGACAGAGGGACAACAGTTCTGGTTATTCTTAGCATTCTTTGCTGGTTTTGCCATTAAAGTACCAATGTTTCCTTTCCATACTTGGTTACCTTGGGCACATGGACAAGCACCAACAATTGGTTCGGTTATTCTAGCAGCAGTACTTCTTAAAATGGGAACCTATGGTTTTGTGAGATTTTCACTACCAATTTTACCTGATGCTTCGGTTACCTTTACACCGTTTATTATGACTTTATCTATTATTATGGTTATCTATACAGCGATGGTAGCATTTGCTCAAAAAGATATGAAGCAAGTGATTGCTTACTCATCTGTTTCACACATGGGTGTGATTATGTTAGGTGTGTTTGCTATGAATGCTGAAGGTCTTGGAGGGTCAGTCTTTTTAATGTTGTCTCACGGAATTGTTTCAGGAGCGTTGTTTATGCTGGTTGGGGTAATCTATGAGCGAACAGGTACAAAGCTTATGTCTGAGTTTGGTGGATTAGCAGCTGTTATGCCTGTGTATGCTACGGTGTTTGGTCTAATGCTTATGGCTTCGGTTGGACTTCCTCTTACCATTGGATTTGTTGGTGAGTTCTTGGTACTCTTAGGTTTCTATAAAGTTTCAGTTATTGGAACTATTTTAGCAGGAACAACCATTATTATTGGTTCAGTTTACATGTTGGCATTGTTTAAAAAGTCATTTTTTGGACCAGTGCGTCATGAGAAAAATTTATCTTTAACAGATTTAGACAATAGAGAGCTTACAGCTTTAATTCCTTTGGTATTGATTGTGGTATGGTTAGGGATTTATCCTAAACCAGTACTCGATCCAATTAATAACTCTGTTAATCATCTTTTAACACAGATGAAAGACAAAGCTATAAATGTAGAAACCAAAGAAGCAATTATAATTTCTAAAAAGGAGGCAGAATAATGTTAGAACCTGTCAATATTTCCTTAGCGTCACTTAATCTTTCGACGTTGATGCCAATGCTACTTGTTATTGGTGGTGGTTTACTTATTTTATGTATTGATTTAATTAAAGATAATCTTCATAAATCATTCTATGTCGCCTTGACGGTACTTATTTTACTCATAGACCTCATGGCTACTATGGGTTTAACTTTTGGCGTAAATGAAAGAGGTTTCTTTAATGTAATGCTTATGGACGGGATTGCTGTTCTCTCACAAGTTATGATTTTGGTGGCATCTGTACTCTTTATTCCATTAGCATTAACTTCAAAACGTTTCCATGAATACTCTTATCCTGAGTTTTTTGCACTCTTTTTGTTTATGATTGCTGGATTCCAGTTTATGGTAAGTTCAGATAATTTGATTTTAATCTTTATTGGTCTTGAAACAGCCTCTCTTTCACTCTATACTTTAATTGCGATGCACAACAGAAGTAACTCTTTTGAAGCAGCGGTAAAGTACTTTACAATGGGTGCATTGGCTGCTGGTTTCTTTACCATGGGATCGGCTGTTCTTTACGGAATCTCAGGTTCTTTAGAATTAACACAAATCGCCACAGCCATTTCAGATCGTTTGAATGAAACAGGTATTATGTTCTTACTTCTTGGTGGAGCGGGGTTACTTTTAGCTGCATTTGCTTTTAAACTTTCACTCTTTCCTTTCCATACTTGGGTACCAGATGTTTATGAAGGTGCTTCTGCTCCTCTAGCAGGATACATGTCAGTTGTTCCTAAGATTGCTGCGTTTGTAGTCTCTATGAGAATTTTTGAGATGTTGATTAATTTAGAAGTTGAGTGGATAAAGACAATTATTATTATTTTATCAGTAATTACAATGACCATTGCGAACCTTATGGCATTGGTGCAAGAAGATGTTAAACGTATGTTAGCATACTCTTCTATCTCGCATGCTGGTTTTGTGATGGTTGCCATTGCCTTGGCAACAGATAAGTCAAATGTAGCTGTCTTTTTATACTACTCTCTCTTTATGTTTACCAACCTTGGTGCCTTTACCATGTTATGGGTAAGTCGTCATAAACATAGAGTTTATAATACACGTTTTGACCACCCGTATGAGAAGTTTTCAGGAATGATTAAAATCATGCCAATGGGTGCTGTGATTATGGCACTCTTTATGTTGTCATTAGCAGGTGTGCCTCCATTCTCTGTTTTTTGGGGTAAAATCTATCTTATGTCAGCCACAGTAGATGCTGGGTATTTATGGTTAGCCGTGGTAATGGGGCTTAACTCTGCTATTGCTGCTTTTTACTATTTGAAACTCATTGTTTATATGTTCTTAAAAGAGCCTATGAAAGATGTATCTAGTGAAGTTATCTATTATAACACCTCTAAACCATTACTTGTAACAATTGGTTTGGCTACGTTTGTAACTGTTTTCTCAATTTTTATGGTTAATCCTCTTATTGAATATATCTCTACGATGATTCAAGCTACTGGATTTGGTATATAGATTTATTTAAACACCACAGGGTTCTGATAGTTTTTATCAGAATCTTGTATCCCTCTTTAGTTATTTCCCTCTTTTTAAAATTATAATATATAAAATTTTATTTTAATATAAAATTAAGTTTATAACCTATAAAAACAATGTATAATAATATAAAATATTTTAATATAGCTATGGAACAAATAATGAATAAAAAAATCGTCATCATCTCAAATCTCTCATGGAATTTATATAATTTTCGTTTATCGCTGATGGTAGCTATGAAAAATGCAGGCTATGAAGTCATTGCCATAGCTCCACAAGATGAGTATAGTCAAAAAATTATAGAGGCAGGATTTAGATTTTATGATATTAAGATGAATGCCCAAGGGATTAACCCTTTTGAAGATTTAGGCACAACGTATCAATTTTATCAACTTTTTAAACAAATCTCTCCAGATATTATCTGTAACTATACCATTAAACCAAATATTTATGCTTCTTTAATAGCAAGGCTATTAAAGATTAAAACAATTAATAATATCGCAGGACTTGGAATACTATTTGTTAAAGAGGGTTTAATAACAAGAATTTCCAAAAAACTATATAGAGTCTCTCAAAGTAAAGCCAGTAGAGTTTTTTTTCAAAATAGAGAAGATCATTGTCTTTTTATAGATAGTGGTATTGTTAAAGCTGAAAAATGTGATATTCTACCTGGATCTGGGGTTGATACCAAGCGATTTACGCCTAAGCCTAAAGCAAAAAGTGAAACAATTAGATTTCTATTGATAGCACGAATGATTTGGGAAAAAGGAATCGCCCAATATGTTGAATCAGCAAGAGCCATAAAAAAATCACACCCCAATGTAGAGTTTTGTTTGTTAGGATTTTTAGATGTAGCCAATCCTGGTGCCATCACCAAAGCTCAAATGAATGCGTGGGTAGAAGAGGGTGTGGTAAACTACTTGGGTGTGAGTGATAGGGTTGATGAAGTAATTCATAGTGCTGATTGTATTGTTTTGCCTTCTTATTACCGAGAAGGAACACCTAAGACATTACTAGAGAGTGGTAGTGCAGGAAAGCCTATTATTACAACCGATAATGTAGGGTGTAGAGATGTGGTAGATCACGGAATTAATGGTTTTATCTGTGAACCTAAATCAGCTAAAGATTTACAATTAAAAATGGAAATGTTTTTAGCCTTAAGTTCTGAAGAAAAAATGAAGATGGGTAAAGAAAGCAGAGCAAAAATTACACGAGAGTTTGATGAAAAAATCGTGATTGATAAATATTTAGAGTCTATCGCCAACTATGTCTAATAAAAATCATATAGTCCTTCTTATCAATTCAATGGGTGAGGGGGGTGCACAACGGGTTTTATTGAGCTTAATTGAAGTGTATCTACACTTAGGCTTAGAGGTCACGCTTATTGCCTTGGTAAAGAATGATTTACATAAGCTACCCGAAAAATTAAACTGTATCTATTTAAGAGACAATAACAAAGAGCATTCGGGGTTATATGAAACACTATTAATTCCTTACTATGCATGGAAGTTAAAAAAGTATGTGGTGAAAAATGAATTCTCTATT
>JALSQB010000233.1 GCA_026985655.1 Campylobacteraceae bacterium
GTATCTTTTTGGCTCTGAAGCAAATTCTATGGTTATATATGTAAGTTTTACAGCAATGTTTTTTATTATCATCACCATTAGTTTCTTTGTCTATCGAGAACTAAAAAGTTATTAAAAAGAGATAGGTGGCTATAATGCCAAAAAAATTCCCTTACTTCACTATAAAGGCTAAACATGGCAACTTATGTATTTGGACATACCATTCCTGACTCTGACTCTATTGTTGGAGCATATTCATTATCGTACTTAAAAAATCAACTCGGCGAAGATTGTATTCCTACCCGTCAAGGAGAAATTAATCCTGAAACAGCTTTCATTTTAGAGCGTTTTGGTTTTGAACAACCCATGCTTAAAACCTCTTATGCAGGGGAAAATGTCTATCTTATTGATTTTATGGAGAGTTCACAAAGTCCTAAAGACATTGAAGAGGCAACCATTTTAGGTATTGTAGATCACCATAAACTAGGCGACCTTAAAACATCTACCCCACTAGAGATGTGGGTACGTCCTGTGGGTTGTTCTAACACCATTATGAAACAGATGTTTGACTACCATAACATTGAAATTCCTAAAGATTTAGCAGGAATGATGATGTGTGCCATTTTGAGTGACACGGTTATCTTTAAATCACCAACCTGTACCAAAGAAGACACCAAAGCTGTTAAAGAACTGGCTCAAATTGCAGGAATAGACGACCCAAAAGCCCTTGGAATGGAAATGTTCATTGTAAAATCTGACGTACTCAATGACACCAAAGAAGCCTTAGTAAAAAGAGACTTTAAAGAGTTCAATATGGGTGGTAAAAAAGTAGGTATCGGACAACTTGAAGTAGTAGATTTAAGCGTATTTGACGACATGAAAGAGGAGCTTTTTGACGCGATGCAAAAGGTAAAAGATGAAAATCAAAGAGACACCGTCATACTACTTCTCACCGACATTATGCAAGAGGGTTCACAACTCTTAGTACTTTCAGATGATAGCACTAAAGTAGAAAAAGCATTTGACATAAAACTGGAGAATAATCAAGTATGGCTAGCTAAAGTCATGAGCCGTAAAAAGCAAATTATTCCATTTTTAGAAAAAGAGTTTTAGAGAGGGGTTATTTTAACAGATAAAAGTTTTCCACCAAAAAGGTGGAAACAAAAGCTAAACAGTAAAATTATCTAGCATCAATAATAGCAGAATGTCTTATAGCCGAGAGTATAAAATAAACTGTATAAACCTTCAAAACTAAAAAAACAACTAACTCAAATGCTCGTAATAGCTACAATGATTAAAAGTCATCATCATCTTCATTAAATTCAGCATCCATTTTAGCATCATTTTCAGCTTGAAGTTCTTGGTCGGTTAGTACCATTTCATGTAAAAACTCACCAAAGAATGTTTTAGACTCTGTCTTGGCTAAAAACAGATAAACACCAACACTTAACGCCATTGCAACACTTATGGCAATAATTTTTTGAGCAATATTAAAAGTTTGTATCGGCTCTTTTGTTCTAATTTCACAAACACCTCCCGGACAATGTTGTGCTTTTTTTCTTGTAAATAAGCTATAAAGTTTACAACCAACACAAATAGATAAGGCTGCTTCCATAAAAAGTAAAGTAAGGCATAGTACACAGACCATGACTTTATAGAAGTTAATATCCCAATTTAAGACAAACCAATACATCATAGGAAGAGAGATGAACCACCCTAAAATCCAAGCAAACCTTTTTTGCATAGCACCTACATACTCAGGTCTTTGATTTTGTATAAATATTCTACCAAAAAGCAGTGAGGGGGCATACTTAGGATTAATAATTCTCAATGTAAAATCTATAAAAATAAAAGCAAGATAAACCCGTGCTACAATGATGTGGTTATATCCAATCCCCACAAAAATAACAATCATACCCAGCATAAACATAATCCCAGCAGTTGACCTAACTTCCCTCTCGTTAATGACTCCCTCTTCGTATCCTGCTACTTTTTCTCCGTAGCTTAACCACCATTCTTTAAACATAAAATTCCTTTGACATAATAACTATTGTAACAATTTAATCTGTATTTTTCTTTATTTTACTAAATTTAAAAATAATTTTTTAAATTTAGCGTTTCATAAGGTGAACAAACTCAAGCCCATAGAATTTTTTCTCACCAACTCCTAAAAGAAAATATGCTATATTAAAACCAATAAAAAACATACTTTTTAAGGCAAAGCCATGTCACAAGAACCAGAAGATTTACCTAACTTAAGTAAGCCAAAATTTACCCACCTGCACCTCCACACTGAGTTTTCCATGTTAGATGGAGCAAACAAAATTCCTGTTTTAGCTAAGAAGATTAAAGAGCTGGGCATGGATTCGGTTGCTATGACTGACCATGGAAATATGTTTGGGACGATTACCTTCTACAATGAGATGAAAAAAAATGGGATAAAACCCATTATTGGCATGGAAGCGTACATTCATAACGAAGATGAGATTGGTGATAAATCGACACGTAAACGGTTTCACCTCTGCCTTTATGCTAAAAATGATGTGGGCTACAAAAATCTTATGTACCTTAGTTCACAAGCCTATATGCATGGTTTTTACTACTATCCTCGTATTAACTGGTCGATGCTTAAAGAGCATTCTGAAGGGCTTATTTGTTCCTCTGCTTGTCTTCAAGGGGAAGTGAATTGGCATCTTAATTTGAGTGAGCGAAATGTTAAAAATGGGGCATTGGGCTATGAAGAGGCCAAAAAAGTTGTCCTGCGTTATAAAGAGGTTTTTGGAGAGGATTATTATATGGAGTTGATGCGTCATGGAATTGACCATCAGTTTAACATTGACAAGCAGATTATGCAACTCTCTAAAGAGACAGGGGTGAAGATTATCGCGACCAATGACACGCATTATACTTTACAAGAAGATGCCGATGCTCATGAGGCGTTTATGTGTATTGCGATGAACAAACTTTACGATGACCCTAACCGTATGCGTCACTCGGTGCATGAGTTTTACATCAAATCGCCTGAACAGATGGCTGAACTTTTTGCTGATATGCCTGAAGCCATTACCAACACGCAAGAGATAGCCGATAAATGTAATTTAGAGATTAAACTGGGCGACCCCACACCTCCTAACTTTAAGTTTTCTCAACAAGTCGCACAAGAGGAGGGGATTGAACTCCCTTTTGATGAAGAGTATTCACTAGAGAATGATATTAAACTTTTTATTCATCTCTCACAAAAAGGGCTAGAGAAACGGCTTAAAATTGTGCCTAAAGAGCGACATCAAGAGTATCGTGACCGATTAGAAGTGGAGATGGACATTATTAACTCTATGAAGTTCCCAGGGTACATGTTGATTGTTTGGGAATTTGTTATTCAAGCAAAAAAAATGGGCATTCCAGTAGGGCCAGGGCGTGGCTCGGCAGCTGGTTCTTTGGTAGCGTATTCATTGGAAATTACCGACATTGACCCCATTCCTTACGGTTTGCTTTTTGAGCGTTTCTTGAACCCTGAACGGGTGAGTATGCCCGACATTGACATGGATTTCTGTCAAGCCAGACGGCAAGAGATTTTGGATTATGTTATTGAAAAATATGGTCGTGTAAACGTCGCTCAAATCATTACCTTTGGGAAGCTTCAAGCCAAAGGGGTTATTCGTGATGTGGCACGTGTGCTTGACATGCCTTACTCACAAGCCGATGCCATGGCAAAACTGATTCCCGATGAATTGGGGATTAACCTCACCGATTCTTACGCCAAAGAGCCAAAAATTGCTGAACTTTGTAACAGCAATCCTTTGGCAAAACGCACATGGGATTACGCTTTAGCACTAGAGGGACTAAACCGAAATGCAGGAACACACGCAGCAGGAGTGGTTATCTCCAATGAACCTCTTTGGAAAAAAACACCCCTTTTTAAACCCACAGGACAAGACACTTTAGCAACCCAATACAACGGAAAATACGTTGAAGATGTTGATTTAATTAAGTTTGACTTCTTGGGGCTTAAGACGCTTACAGTGATTGAAGAGGCGTTACAGCTCATAGAGAAACGACATGGTAAACGCATTAACTTTGTGGAAGAGAACATCAATGACCCCAAAGTTTACCAATACATCTCAACAGGTGACACGCTTGGACTGTTTCAGATTGAGAGTGCAGGAATGCAAGACCTTGCTAAAAAACTTCAACCAAATGGCTTTGAAGACATCATTGCGATGTTGGCACTCTACCGACCAGGGCCAATGGAGTCTGGAATGCTCGACGACTTTGTGGAGCGTAAACATGGACGTGCTGAAATTACCTATATGTTTGCAGAACTAGAACCAATTTTAAAGCCTACTTATGGGGTTATTGTCTATCAAGAGCAAGTTATGCAGATTGTGCAGACCATTGGTGGCTTTAGCCTTGGTGGGGCAGACTTGGTTCGACGTGCGATGGGTAAAAAGATTAAAGAAGAGATGGACAGACTCAAAGAGGAGTTTGCCATAGGTGCTGGGAAAAAAGGTCACGATATGCAAGTAGCACGTGAACTCTTTGACCTCATTGTAAAGTTTGCAGGGTATGGTTTTAACAAATCGCACTCAGCAGCGTATGCGATGATTACTTTTTATACCTCTTATCTAAAATACTACTACCCAACAGAGTTTATGGCGGCGATTTTAACTTTGGAGAAAAACAATACGGACAAAGTAGTAAAATATGTAGATGAACTTAAAAGCCTTAATATCTCGTTACGTCCACCCAATATCAACCGTTCAGATTTGGTTTTCCAAGCAGATGAAATAGAGGGAGAGAAGATAGTCTTTTTTGGAATGGGAGCATTAAAAGGGGCTGGAGATGTGGCGATTAACTCCATTATTGCTACGCGTGATGAGGGGGGAGCATTTAAAGACATGAATGACTTTGTCTCACGCATTGATGCTTCAAAAGTAAACAAACGTGTGATTGAAACCCTTGCTAAAGCAGGAGCATTTGATGAGTTTGGCTACTCGCGTTGTGCTTTGATTAGCCAAGTTGAAGCCATTACCGAAGCTGCTGGAAAAGCGATGTTGGCTAAAAAACAAGCAGTAGGTTCTTTGTTTGGTGATGCTGAAGAGATGACCACGGTTAAAGTAGAAATAAAAGAGATGCCAGAGTATGAACTTTTAGAGATTTTAGCCATTGAAAAAGAGTCGTTGGGCTTTTATGTTTCAGGTCACCCTTTGGACAAATATCGTGAACAACTCGACAACATCAAATACACCTTAAGTTCCGAGATAGACGATTTAGCCGATGGCTCACAAGCCCTTTTTATTGGTAAAATCGAAGAGATAAACACACGCATTTCCAAGAAAGGAAACAAGTTTGGGATTGCAAACATTATGGACTTACATGGAAACATTGAGTTGATGCTGTTTGAAAATCGTCTGCAAGAGCTAGATGAAGATTTTGACCTCGACAAGCCCATTGCTTTCAAAGTAAAAATCACCAAAGATGGTGACTTTACACGAATGAATATTTTAAAAATTGAGTCATTAAAAGATGCGAAAAAAGAGAAAGTTAAAGTTAAAAAAGAACAAAAACATACCCCTGAACCCCCAAGTGAACCTGTGGTTTTAGCCATGAGCCTTTTGCCTGACACGAAGATGATAGAAGAGCTTTATTGTCTAGCTGAAAAATACCCAGGGCGACACCCTTTACAGTTAGCGATTAAATCTAAACTCTCTGATGTCATGATTGAATCGAAGCTAAAAGTGAGCCGTTCTATTTTGTTAGAAGCCAAGGAATTAGGGGTTTATGAGGAAGAGAAGTTGGTGGTTAGTGGCTAAGTTTTTGACTTAGAATTTAACTCTTTGTGTCAAAAAGAAACAGATAAACAATATAATTTTAAGCCATGAAGTGTTTACTTCTTTTATGTATCAAAAATAGTTAAACTCATGCTATTAAACTACACATAAGGACGACATATGTCATTACCAAAAATTATATGGTCAAAAATTGATGAAGCACCAGCATTAGCAACCTATTCACTGTTACCAATTGTAAATGCTTTTACTAAATCAGCAGGTGTTACTGTAGAGACAAGTGACATTTCATTAGCAGGAAGAGTTCTTTCAGCGATGGGATTAGCCGAAGATAATCTTGCCGAACTTGGAAAAGTAGTTCTTCAACCAGATGGAAATATTATTAAACTTCCAAATATTTCAGCATCTGTTGGACAACTTAAAGAGTGTATCGCAGAGCTTCAAGGTCAAGGTTACGATATTCCTAACTACCCTGAAA
Organism: Campylobacteraceae bacterium; assembly: GCA_026985655.1. Lineage (GTDB taxonomy): Bacteria > Campylobacterota > Campylobacteria > Campylobacterales > Sulfurovaceae > UBA1140. The sequence goes on from JALSQB010000233.1 coordinate 6,244, forward strand.
ATCCACAAAATGATGAAGAGAAAGCACTTCAAGCTAAATACTCTACTTGTCTAGGAAGTGCCGTAAACCCAGTACTTAGAGAGGGAAATTCAGACAGACGTGCAGCCAAAGCTGTTAAGAGATTTGCACAAAA
>JALSQB010000234.1 GCA_026985655.1 Campylobacteraceae bacterium
TTTTCATCATTCATATTATAGTACTCCATCAGTAATTTAGAGAATTATAACAAAATTAGTTAGATAAGTAAGTATTATTTTAATAGTAGATTTAATTTTTTTACATATAATATCTAATTAATTTATAAAAAGGATTCATTTTATGACAACGATTTACAAATACATACTTTTATTAAGTACTATTTCTCTTATTTCAGCTTGTACAGGAGACAAAACACCAAGTAAGCATAGCGAGGGAACACCTTTGAGTGAAAAAATCTCTGAAGGTAAAGAATTGGCTTCTCAATCTTGTACTAAGTGCCATGACAGTTCAGTCTATACAAAAAAAGACCGAAAAATCAAAACACTTTCATCATTAACTGCTAGAGTAAAAAAATGTAATGTTAATACAGGTGCAGGACTTGATGAAGAAGAGTTGGCTGACTTAACACTGTTTCTTAATACTTCATACTACAAGTTCCAAAAGTAGAATAGTCCCTATTTAATGTGGATTAAACAACGAGGAAATCAACTCGGCTACAAAGCCATTTTAACGATTTATAAACTCATCGGATATAAAGGAACTAAGCCAATTATTTGGCTGGTTTCTTTGTTTTATGCTCTTTTTACAAAACATGAACGAGAAGCGATAAAAGACTACTACAAACGGGTTGGGGTAAAGTATGGTTTTTTCTACTATGTTTCACATATTAACCAATTTTCTCTCTCTTTATTTGACCGTTTTGTAACAAAAATTGACCCTGACTCTTTTGAAATTGAACGCATTAATTTAAATGAATTTTTGAACGATAAAAACAGAGTTTTAGCCCTTTCACATGTTGGTAATTGGGCAAATACTTTTGTGGCATTTAAATATGAAAATCGCACCATTCATATTACGGCGAACGAACAATTAAAAGCCTCTATTGCTACTTATGAAAAATCCTTAAAGCATCAACAAAGTACTAATATTAAGGTTATAAACCTAGAAGAGGGACTTAAAGCAAGTGTTCAGATGGTGCAAGCCTTAAAAGCAGGAGATGACCTTGCTATTATGGTAGATAGACTTATTGACCCTAATAAATTTGTAGAGGTGAATTTTTTAAATAGCCCTACAAAATTTAACAAAAATCCTTTTGAGATTGCTTATAATCGTGGGGTCAATATGATGGGTGTGACGGTTATTCGCTCTGGTGATAAAAAATATAAAGTGATATTCTCCGACCCCATCAGTGTAGATAAATCAATAAAACGTGAGGAAGCAGTTGCTATAATGGCAACTCAATATGCCAAATATTTAGAAGGTATTTTAAAAAAATACCCTAAACAGTGGTTCAATTTTTATAAATTTTGGGAGTGTTAATGAAAGTAAATGTAACAGGTGAGCATATCGCCTTAGATGAGATTGCTAATGCAAATGGGGTTGAGCTATCGGCAACAAAAGAGTTTCAAGCCAAAGTGAACAAAGCACATGATTTTTTAGTTGGTGAGATTAAAAGTGGTAAACCAATTTACGGTGTGACCACAGGTTATGGAGAGTCTGGTAAAAACTATTTGCTTTATGATGAAGCCAAAATATTACAAGTCAATCTTTTTAGATTTCACGGTTGTGGTGTGGGTCGAAATCTAAGTGAAGAAGAGTCTTTTTACATGACACTCATTCGCATGATTAGCCTCTCAAAAGGATACTCTGGAATTTCATATAATCTTCTAAAACGTTTAGAACTTATGGTCAATGAACGTATTTTACCTGTTGTTCCAGAACAAGGGAGCGTGGGAGCAAGTGGTGATTTAACGCCACTTTCATACCTAGCAGCAGCCATTGCAGGAGAGCGTGAAGTTTTCTATAAAGGTGAGATTAGACGAACGGAAGAGGTTTACAAAGCGTTAAATATTGAACCGTATGTTATGCAACCTAAAGAGACTTTAGCCATCATGAACGGAACAGCAACTATGTCGGCGATTGCCACCCATAGCATGAAACGTTTTGAGACTTTTATGGGGGCATATACCAGCTTTATTGCAGGTGTTTTTGAACTCCTTAATGCTGATGATACCCCACTTCAACCACTTGTACATGAGGTAAAACCTTTTGAGGGGCAAATCTCTATTGCCAAAGAGATTTTGGCAAAAATAGAGGGAACAAAACTTACCCATTCAAGAGAAGAACGTTATGATGACTTCTTTAACGAAGACTCTTTAAACATTCAAGACCGTTACTCAATTCGTTGTACCCCACAAGTTCTTGGCGTTGTTATGGACAATCTTACGCTGTCTAAAAAATGGGTAGAGACTGAAATCAATGCTGTTAATGACAATCCAGTTATTGACGGTGAAAACGAAAAAATCTACACCACAGGAAACTTCTACGGTGGCTATGTGGCTCACGCTATGGACACTCTTAGAATTTCAGTTGCCAATGTCGCTGACTTGTTAGACAAACAGTTTGCCATCTTAGTCGATCACAAATACAACCGTGGCTTAGGTGAAAACTTAAAACTTAGTGACAAAAACTATTTCCACGGTTTTAAAGCGATGCAAATTACCCTTAGTTCACTTTCAGCAGATGTGATGATGAACATCACCCCAGCCTCTGTTTTTTCTCGTCCAACCGAGTCGATGAACCAAGACAAAGTAAGCATGGGAACAACAGCTGCCATTCACTTTAAAAACCAACTACCAAACCTAGAAAATATGTTGGCTATTGCTATGATGGGACTGGCTCAAGCCGTAGATATTAGAGAGAAAAAAGGCATTTCACCTCATCTTGAAAAAGTCTATAATGTACTTCGTGAAGAAGTAGAGCCTTTAGTAGAAGACAGACGTATGGATTTTGATATTGCTAAAGTTGTAGCATTAATTCAGTCGGGGAGATTGGGGTAAATGTTAGTAGCACCGAGTATTCTCTCAGCAGATTTTGGAAACTTAGCTCGTGATGTAGAGGCAATTTGTGAAGCAGGGTGTGATTTGGTTCATGTCGATGTGATGGACGGACATTTTGTTCCTAACTTAACCATCGGACCTGTGGTTGTTTCAGCTGTGGCAAAAGTGGCAAGCAAACCCTTGGACATACATTTGATGGTGGAAAATAATACTTTTTTTGTGAATCTCTTTGCTCCTTTAAAGCCAAAATTTATTTCGTTTCATATTGAAGAGGAGAAGCACCCTCATCGTTTGGTACAACATATTCGCTCATTGGGCATACAGCCAGCCATTACACTCAATCCTCATACGCCACCTGAAAGTGTTGAATTTTTATTGGCTGATGTTGATATGGTTTTGCTTATGTCGGTAAACCCTGGTTTTGGTGGGCAGAAATTTATTCCTTCGGTACTTGAACGTGCGAAACGCTTAAAAACATTGATTGAGAAACACAATCCAAACTGTCTTATAGAGGTCGATGGTGGGGTTAGTGAGCAAAATATTGAAGCTTTAAAAGAGGCAGGTGTGAACGTAGTAGTCGCAGGGTCGTATGTTTTTGGAAATAAAGAGGGTTATAAGCACGCTATAGATTCATTAAAGATATAATTTTCTTTTACTTGAGGGAGTATTAGAATGCGTGTTAAAATATGTGGAATTACCAATTTACAAGATGCTTTGCAGGCAATTGAAGCAGGAGCAGATGCTTTGGGATTTGTCTTTTATCGTGAATCTCCACGATACATTACCCCAGCTGATGCAAAAAAGATTATTGAAAAGTTGCCTCCGTTTATTGGTAGAGTAGGCTTATTTGTCAATGAGGGTGTTGATACAATTGATACCATTTCAAGTTATTGTGACTTGACTTTGTGTCAAATTCATTTTGAAGTAGATGAAGAGGCATTAGATATGATTGGCTCAAAAGCGATGCCTGTTATTCGTGCCAAAGAAGCTAAAGATATTTTACAATATGAAAACAGATACCGTTTGGTAGATGTCTATTGTGAAAGTTATGGTGGGTCAGGAAAACGGTTAAATTTAGAGTGGTTTGAGGGCATTGATTGTTCGAAAATTATTTTAGCAGGAGGATTAACACCTGATACCCTGCATGAGTTAAAAAAGTATAACTTTTATGGGGTCGATGTGAGTTCGGGTGTTGAACGCATAAAAGGTAGAAAAGATTATGAAAAGGTAAATAAATTTATAGCCAATGCAAAAAGTATATGAAGCATTAACCTCAGCATTTAGACGTAATAATGGGTATCTATCAGTTGCATCGTATGAACGTATTGTTCAAAAAAACAGTACTTTTTTAGAAGATGTTGATACCCTTTTTTTACTACTTCAAGCTTCAGGTTATCCGATTGTTCAGAGTGAAGGAAAGTATAAACTACAAACTTTTTTTACTGCCTATACTGAACAAAAATATTGTGTGATAGACCTTGAAACCAATGGCTCTAAACCAGAAACAGCACAGGTGATTGAGGTGGGTGCCGTGATGTTTCAAAATGGCAAAGTAATTGACCGTTTTGAGAGCTTTGTTGCGTGTACTTTCTTACCCGAATATATTTCTAAAATTACAGGAATTTTACCTGAAGATTTACTTGATGCACCCTCTCAACTAGAGGTTTTTAGTAAATTGCGAATTTTTATGGAAGATGCCATTTTTGTTGCCCATAATGTCAATTTTGATTATGGCTTTTTAAACCACTCCTTTGAGCGTTTTGGATTGGGCAATATTGGTAATCAACAGCTTTGTTCAATTGACCTTGCAAGAAGAACCATTGAGAGTGAACGCTATGGTTTAGCTTATTTAAGTGAAACTTTAGATTTGGGAGTTCATACTCAACACAGAGCCTTCTCTGATGCTTTAGTCACTTCAAATTTACTTAAATTGAGTTTTAAAAATTTACCTAAGTATGTTCAAGTTTCTGATGACCTTTTACGCTTTTCAACATCAAGCAGAAAAGATAGAACCTTGATTAATTTGGAGAACAAGCATAAAACATAACAGTAAAAATTTAAATAACCATAAAATTTAATATTTATAATACCAATAGGTTGTTATAATAAGAAAAACTAAAAGGGAATTTATGAAAAAATTCAATATATTAATGGTAACATCAGCAACGCTACTACTATCTTCTGGTTGTGTTAAACCTGCACCAGAGACAACTCAACCTATTTATAATCCAACGACATCTGCAACACAAACGGTAGCAACACAGACAACATCAGGGATTTATGAAGAACCACAATCTGACATTTATGTGCCAGGTGGTACAACTGCTAATGCAACAGATATTTACAATGGAACGCAAGTTGATCAAACGGTTATTACAACACCAGCTGTAAGCCAAACAGTTTATAGTAATGGGGGAACAAGTTATCCTGACCCTTATGGTACGGCTTCTCAAACAACAACTTCAGCAACAAGTTATCCTGACCCTTATGGCACGGCTTCTCAAACAACAACTTCAGCAACAAGTTATCCTGACCCTTATG
>JALSQB010000235.1 GCA_026985655.1 Campylobacteraceae bacterium
ACGGCTTCTCAAACAACAACTTCAGCAACAAGTTATCCTGACCCTTATGGCACGGCTTCTCAAACAACAACTTCAGCAACAAGTTATCCTGACCCTTATGCCAATGCTTCTCAAACAACATCTTCAACAACAAGTTATCCTGACCCTTATGCTACTAATAGTCAGTCAATTAGTAATTATCCTGTTTCTACACCAAGTTATCATGCAAGTTCTTCAACTTCTTCATCTCACGGTGGAGGTATTCAGTTACAGATTGCTGCGTTAAAAGATTATGCTACGGCAGAAGATTATAAAAATAGACTCTCATTAGCTCCTGGTCAATCAGCATACATTAAACGTGGGCTTATGAATAAAGTTATCGTAAAAGGTATCTCTTCAGTAGCTGAAGCAAACAGACTTAAAGAGCGTCGTTTCCCTGGTGCATTTATTGTTCAAGGAGGAAGTAGCAGTGGAAGTTATACCCCACCTGTGCAACCAAATCATACTACATACAGTGTCAATAATCCTTATGGCGTATCTTCTTCATCTCATACTTCTAGTGGAAACTCTGGTGTAGGGGTGCAAGTGGGTGCATTTGGTTCTCGTGGAAAAGCACAATCCGTAGCAGACTCTAAAGGTGGACAACACCCTGCGATTGTCAAAAAAATTGGTCAATATTACAAAGTAATTTTAACAGGTTTCTCAAGCCGTTCATCAGCGAGAGCATATGCAAGTCGTGTTAATGGATTTGTGGTTAATTACTAGCCAACTATAGAGGAAGATAGATTTTATCTATTAACTCCTCATACTCACTCTTGGCATCACTATCTAAGGTGATGCCTCCACCACTTTTGTAAAATAACTGATTATTCTCTTTCTCAATAAAACGTATCATCACTGCTGAGTAGAGATTTTTACCATCAAAAATACCAAAAACTCCTGTGTAGAACCCACGCTCATAATCTTCTATATGCTTAATAATATTGACCGTACTTTTTTTAGGTGTTCCCGTAATTGAGCCAGCAGGCAACATTTTTTGGAGTAAATCACCTAAATCTTGATGCCAATTGGCTTGAAGTTTCGCAGTGATTTTAGAGCTTACTTGGAGTAGTTCTTCTTCTCCTGCTTTAATTTTTTCTACATAGCGAAACTTTGCTACCTGAACAGATGTTCCTACCATCGCTAAATCGTTTCGCATCAAATCAACAACCATAACATGTTCAGCCATCTCCTTTTCATTGGTCAATATTTTTTCTTTGGCATGAGGTGTTGAAGCGTCTATTGTTCCTTTCATAGGATAAGTGGCTATTTCATCATCTATAATCTCTATGAATTTCTCAGGAGAAAAACAGATAAATTCATCTTTAAAGTAGAGTTTATATTTGGCTTTAGCATAGGTGAAAATCTCTTTTAGTGTTAGATTTGTCTCTATGGGTGTTTTAAAAGTCAGGTTAATAAGGTAGGTATTTCCTGAACGTATCTCTTCTAAAATTTTTTCTAAACTCGTTTGATAGGTTTTAAAATCTAAAGGATATTTGTTTAAAAAATAAGTCTTATTTCGAGGCGTTTGTGGGTAGTTGCGTTGATTGCCAATTTTAAAAAAAACATCAGCATCAAGCTCTTCTAACTTTTGAACAAACTGTTGCTTTAAATCATAAGAGAGAACAAATAAAAAAGGCTCTCTTTTTGAAGCGAGTTCATTGATTTTTTGCATTAATCACTCAAAATGAGTTTTAAAATTGCCATTCGAACATAGACCCCATTTTTGACTTGCTCTAAAACTTTACAGCGTTCATCTTCTAGCATTTCATCAGATATATCAATGTTTCGCATCACGGGACCTGGGTGCAAGAGTAAGATATTGCGTTCAGCCATACGCTCTTTGGTAATGCAATACTCTTTAGCATACTCATTATAATCTTCAAAAATAGGAGCTTTATGTCGTTCAAGTTGTGCGCGTAAACTCATTATGACATCAACCTTATCTATCACATCTGCTAAGTTCTCATATTTGGGTAATTCATTGTCAGGCATAAAAGGTTTAGGGGCAATCAACACCACCTCCATGCCAAGACGTGTAAAGAGACGAATTCCAGAAGAGGCTACCCGTGAACTTACAATGTCACCGACAATGGCTATTTTTTTCCCTTTAAGTTCTTGGGGCGTTTTGAGGCTAAAATGTTCCATCATGGTAAAACAGTCAAGCAGTGCTTGGGTAGGGTGGGCATTGTTTCCTGCTCCTGCATTGATAATGGGGGTTAATGCTTTATCGGCTAATTTTTTTGGTGTATTGTTGTACTCATGTCTTATGATAACCCCATCAGGTTCCATCGCTGCTAAATTTTCAAAAGTATCTTCAAGGCTTTCTCCTTTTTTGGTAGAACTTTTAGAAGGGTCAAGATGAATAACAGAAATACCTAAGCGTTTTGCGGCTACTTCAAATGAACTTCGTGTTCGGGTAGAGTTTTCAAAAAAAAGAGTAATAAGGAGTCTGTTCTCTAAGCTTTTTGAAGGCATTTGATTTTTAAATGCTTTAGCATTGTGCATTAGTTCGATGAGTTGTTGGTCATTAAAGTCATTGGTATCAATCAGATGTTGCATCAATCCTCTTTATAGTGAGATTTGGGATTATATCAAATAGATGGTAAGGAAATATATAATCTATTATAATAATCAATTAAATAATTTATTATTTTTATTAATTATTTATTGAATTTAAAATATATATAATTATATTAATCTTATTTTGTTATAGTATGTTATAACAAAATACAAAGGATGTTAAATGTTAAGCGAAAGAGAGTTAAAAGAGTTTAGACATTCATTAGAAGAGATGAAAGTACAAATAGAAAATAATTTAAGTAGTATCTCTTCGGAGTTCAATACGATGAAAAGTAATGAGTTAAAAGATGAGGCAGATTATGCTTTGGTTGAGAAAGGACAAAATATTAACAACACCTTAGCACTTAGACAAATAGAGACACTAAAAGCCATTAAGAGAAGTTTAAAACGATTAGATAATGGTACTTATGGTATTTGTGAATCATGTGGAGAAGCGATACGCCCCCAAAGACTTCAAGTAAAAATCTTTGCAGACTATTGTATCTCTTGTAGAGAGAAGATAGAAGAAGAGAATAAGTAAAAAATACTTATTCTGCGTCTAAAACAGCTCCTGAACTGGCATTGGTTACCAAGGCTCGGTATTGGCGTAACCATTTACTTTGAAGTGGTTTAACAAGAGGTTTAAAGTTTGCTTTTCTTTTGCTAAGCTCTTCATCAGAAATATTAACGCTTAAGATATAGTTATCCACATCAATGTGAATCTCATCACCATCTTCAAGTAGTCCAATCATACCCCCCTCAGCAGCCTCAGGACTCACGTGACCAATACTCGCTCCTCGAGTAGCACCAGAGAAACGACCATCGGTAATAAGGGCAACAGAAGCACCAAGTCCCATACCCATAATTAGACTTGTAGGGGCTAACATCTCTTGCATTCCAGGCCCTCCACGTGGTCCTTCATAACGAATGACAACCACATCTCCTGCTTTTACTTTACCGTTGATAATTCCTTTGATGGACTCATCTTGTGAGTTAAAGCAGACTGCTTTTCCTGTAAAGACCCTTTCGCCTGTAATTCCTGCTGTTTTAATAACAGCACCCTGTTCTGCCAAGTTTCCATAAAGAATTGCCAAGCCACCTACATCAGAATAAGGATTCTCAATGGTGTGAATAATTTGGGTATCTTTAATCTCAGCATTTTTAATACGCTCTTTGAGCATCTCTCCTGTAATGGTTAGATTGTCTAAAAGAATATTTTCCCCACGTTTATTCATCTCATGCATAACAGCATTTACGCCACCTGCTTTGTCAATGTCTTGCATGTGTACAGAACTTAAACTAGGAGAGATTTTAGCAATATGGGAAACCCGTTTAGAGATAGCATTAATGTCACTTAAATTAAAATCGACCTCTGCCTCTTTGGCAATGGCTAACATGTGTAAAACTGTGTTAGAACTTCCACCCATTGCCATATCTACGGCAAAGGCATTTCTTACAGCATTTTCATTTAAGATATTTCTTACATTATAAGCAGAAGATTTTTCTTGTCCCATGAGTGCAATTTCACAAATACGTCTGGCTGCTTTTCTATATAATGCTTCACGCTCTTTGGTAAGGGCTAAAATGGTTCCGTTTCCAGGAAGGGCAATTCCCATAGCTTCCATGAGGGTATTCATAGAATTTGCCGTAAACATTCCAGAACAGCTTCCTCCACTTGGACAGGCATTACATTCGATGTCGGTTAATTCTTCTTCTGTAATCTCTCCAGCTTCAAATTTTCCTACTGCTTCAAATGCCGTTGCTAAGTCAATAGGTTCACCATCTTTAGTGTAACCTTTTGCCATAGGTCCACCACTAACAAATACCGTAGGAACATTTACTCTTAATGCCCCCATAATCATGCCAGGAACAATCTTGTCACAGTTAGGAATGGCAATCATCGCATCAAGTTTATGAGCATTCATGACCGTTTCAATGGAGTTAGCAATAATTTCACGGCTAGGAAGAGAGAAAAGCATTCCATCATGTCCCATAGCAATTCCATCATCTACACCAATGGTATTGAACTCAAATGGCACACAACCAGCTTTTCTAATTTCATCTTTTACAATGGCTGAAACTTTATCTAAAAAGAAATGCCCAGGAATTATTTCAATAAAAGAGTTCGCCACCCCAATAAATGGTTTTTCAAAATCCTCATCTTTTAACCCTGTTGCTCTAAAGAGCGAACGGTGAGGGGCTCTATTATGCCCTTTTTTTACAATGTCACTTCTCATTTTTTTTCCTTCATTATCTGTTTTTAGTAAATTTTGAAAAATTATACCCAAAAACCTTTACAAAGGGAAAAATCTTGGCTATAATCGCACTCCAATTTAAAAGTAATGGTCACAAGAGATTGTGAAGATGCGAGAATAGCTCAGCGGTAGAGCATAACCTTGCCAAGGTTGGGGTCGGGAGTTCGAACCTCCTTTCTCGCTCCACTACATTTAAGTTATGTTTTTTAAATTTTAATCTTTAGTTTTGGTGTCCAATTATGCCCGGGTGGTGGAATTGGTAGACACAGGGGACTTAAAATCCCCCGGTCATTGCGACCGTGCCGGTTCAAGTCCGGCCCCGGGCACCACAAAGTTATAACTGGAGCCATCGCCAAGTTGGTAAGGCCGTAGATTGCAAATCTGCTATTCACCAGTTCGAGTCTGGTTGGCTCCTCCAAACTAAAATGGTTTAAAATTCTTTTTCAATTTAAGCACTTGCTTAAACTAATGTCGGGAGATGTCAGAGTGGTCGAATGTGCCGGTCTTGAAAACCGGTGAGGGTTATACCTCCGGGAGTTCGAATCTCCCTCTCCCGGCCATATATCTTTCTTTTTTAATCAACTTTTCCATTTATTTAATAACTTTCTATATTTTGATTTGTGTCAAGAAAAAATAAGTTTATGTATGATATTCTAATAATGTTAATTTATAAAATAAATAAGCTTTAGTTATTGATAATGAGCTTAATCGTTTATAACAGACAATATTAAAGGAGAAAATATGAAAATTACAAACTTAAGTTTAGCAGCAATCGCTGTAGTGGCAATGACAACAGGTGCAATTGCTGGAGATAAAGGTGTCGATGTTAAAATTGGTGGACAAGGTGTTATTTACTATAATGCAACAGATGGTGGTGCTAGTGGAGATTTATTCAATCAAGATGGAGCAAGAGCAAACGCAGCAATCCAACTTAATTTAAACTCTGACCTTGGAAATGGATTTGGTCTTGGCGTTCAAGGTACAGCACTCAATACATTTGGTTTAGAAAATAATCTTGTTAGTAATGTTATGCAACAAGGTGGTGGTGATTTACAACAAAGTGCAGGTGATTATGAAGCGATTACTAAGGCATATTTAACCAAAAAAATCGCTAATACTACGTTAAAAATGGGTCGTCAAGAGCTTCCTAAATCTCTCTCTCCTCTTGCATTTACAGAAGGTTGGAATGTAACTAAAAATACTTTTGATGCAATTGTTGCTGTTAATAGTGATTTACCTGATACAACATTGGTTGGTGCATTTGTTTCTCGTACAAATGGTAATGGTCTTGCAAATGATATGAGTACATTTACTACAGTTGGAGCAAAAGGTGCGTATATGCTAACTGGAGCTAATAAATCAGTGCAAAATACACCTATTACTGTAAGTTACTACCAGTTGCCAAGTACTGGATTAAGTGCTGTTTGGGGAGATGTTAAAGCTAATAAATTAGGTCCTGTAAATGTTGCTCTTCAAGGTGGTACTATCATGAATGATGCTGCAAATTCTAATGATGCAAAAGCTGTTGGTGCAAAAGTATCTTCAAAAGTGAGTGGTGTTAATCTATCTTTGGCTTATTCAAAAGTAAATGCTGGGACTATTCATAATGTAGGAACAGGTGTTAAGACTCCACTTTATACACAGATGATTTTAAATCAAGGTGCTATTAAAACAAACAATGACACTGTAGTTCTTGCGGCTGTATTACCTGCTGGACCTGGAAAATTCATTGCTAAGTATGATATGACTACCGATAATTCATCTGTAGGAAAAGATTATCAAGAGCTTGACCTTATCTATAAATTTAAAGCACTTGGTACAAATATGTTAGCTGCTTATGTAATGGCTGATAAAGATGGAAAAGATAAATTAAATGTTGCTCGTGTATGGACAAGATACAACTTTTAATCTCTAAAAGTTTATTAACGCGTTACTCCACCTCTTTTGAGGTGGAGTTTTTTAACTATCCACAGCTTCCACTACTACAACTTCCCCCATTGACATGAAAAGTACCAACATATTTACATGCTTCACACTCAAATGTGAGCATCTTTGGACCTCCACAACCTGTGCTTCGTTGGTCAATTAGCACCATATTGGGCTTTTCACATTTTGGGCAGATGCCTTGCTCTATGGCTTTTAGATTTGCTTTTTTCTCTTTCATAAAATAGATATAGCTTATAACCAAACCTATTGAGATGATAAGTAGAAAAAAAAGTAGATAAAAATTCATGGACGGACTCCTTTGGGATTGTGGAGTATTTTAACCAAACTTTTTTAAAGAATCTACTTAAATATGCCCATATGTCTAACGCTTGAGTGAGTCGAAGATGAATTTCTTGTTGTCATTCGGGTGGTATTGACTCTTCTTTGGGGTCTATTATTTCTATTTATATTATTTCGGTAGATGTTGTGATTGGCATAGTTGTTATAATTATTTCTGTAAATATCGTTACGATTATGTTCCCTATGTCTATCTATTCTATGTTCATGCCTAGGTGTAAGGGCTTGTTGTCTATGCTCTCTGGTGAGTCTGTTGTGGGTATGTCCCCCATTCATTCGGGTAACATTTACACGTGCAGGACGACGGTACTCATAATGATTTGAGCGATAATTGTTTTGATAATATCGTCTATTGGGATAATAAGAACGGTCATAATAGTGACCTCGTACCATAGCATTTGGTTCACGATAACAGTGAACTCGATTCCAATCATTGACATGATGGTAAACATAGTGTCGTCGATGGAGGTGGTTGTGTCTAAAATGTCCACGACGGTGGTATCGGTCACGATAGGTGTAGCCATTGCCATAGGTAAAAAAGATATTATTGTAAAAGTATCCTGAGGTATCGTAGTATCCATATTCATAGCCCTCATCATCATAATAAGCTTGGCGTTCATAATCAAAGTTAGCATAACGCTTGTCGTAACGATGGTTGTCTTGTCTAAAAGATTTTTTAACCTTTTGAGGGGTGATTCGGGTTGTCAGTTTGACTTGTGGGGTACTACTAGCCTGTGGTTTTGTTTGCTCAATAACCTCTAAATTAGTATCAGCAAATAAAAAACAGACTAAAAGGCTTGAGAGTAATGTGATTTTTGGCATAGCTTATCCTTTGTAGATAGATTTTAATATAAATTAACAATAAGAAAAAATTGTGGATTATTAGTGTATGCTTATGAGATGAAAATAGCAAGCATAGACGTAGGATTAAAACGCATAGGGGTGGCAATTTGTTTAGATGGGAAAATTGTCTTTCCACAAGATGCCATCTTACGTAAAAACAGAAACCAAGCAGCACGAGAAGTCAAAGAGTTTTTACTTGAATGGGAAATAGAAACTTTAGTGGTAGGACTCCCAAAAGGTGGCTCTAGTGAAGAGGAGATGGAACGACGCATCAAACATTTTGTAGCTTTGTTAGAACTTGAAAATATTACAATAGCCTACCAAGATGAGCAAGGCTCTTCCTTTGAAGCCAAAGAGCTAACCAAAGGCGTGTTCCGACATAAACGAGATGGGAAAATAGATTCCATCGCTGCTAAAATAATTTTAGAGCGTTGGTTATGAAGATTATTAAAGAAATTTTCATAACGCTTGTTTTGTTTTTTATGGTCTCTGAAGTAGTTAATTTTATACGTAAACCAGATATTCAAGAAAATATTTATAAGTATGGCTTAGACGATATTAAGGGTAACTCCGTAGATTTTTCAAACTATAAAGGAGAACCATTAATCGTACATTTTTGGGGAACTTGGTGTCCTGTTTGTCAGCTAGAAGCCTCAAATATTCAAGCTTTATCCCAAAAAAATAATCTCATTAGCATTGCTGTTAATTCAGGAACCAATGAAACAATAGAAGCGTTTATGAGACAAAAGCACTTGGACTATCGTGTCATTAATGATGAAAAAGGTACATTGGCTAAAAAGTTTAACATTACAGCGTACCCTAGCACACTGATTTACAATGCCAAAGGTGAACTGAAATTTACTGAAGTCGGATACAGTACAACACTGGGGCTTCAAGCACGAATAGAACTTATAAAATAGAACGCTATTATCTGATTTTTAGATTGGAACAAGGTTTGAGTAGTAAAATGGTGTTTAAAAAAAGGATAGATTATGGCAACAGTACTCATACCATTGGCAGAAGGCTTTGAAGAGGTTGAAGCAGTTAGTTTAATTGATGTATTAAGACGAGGTGGGGTTGAAGTGCGAACAGCACATCTCAATCCAAGTGAAGGTAATAACTTAGTTTTAGGTGCTAATGGCATTACCCTACAAGCCAATACGTCAATTGAAAACATTGTAGGCGATGAGTTCGATATGATTGTTCTTCCTGGTGGTTGGGGTGGAACACACGCCTTAGCCGATAACCAAATTGTACAGAGATTACTCAAAGAGTTTAAAGAAAAAAATAAAACCATTGGGGCGATTTGTGCAGCACCCTATGCCTTAGATAAAGCAGGTGTTTTAGGTAATGACTTTACGTGTTATCCGAGTGTCGAGGAACAAATAGCGTCAAAAGGCTATAGAGATGATAAACAAGTTGTTATTGATGGAAATATTATGACATCAAGAGGACCTGCGACGGCATTATGTTTCGCGTTGGCTATTTTAAAACATTTGGTAGGTGAAGAGAGCTTTAAGCGTGTTAAAGAGGGTATGCTTATAAGCTTTTGTGATATAAATAGCTAATTAATATAAACTAGAAGGTAAAAGCATATGGAAAAACGACTCAATGTCATAGATTTCTTTTTAAAAATACTAAGTGTAGAATCAATAACGCCTGATGATGGTGGCTTACTTAGCTATATCGAAAATTATTTAGAAGGTTTTGAAGCCACATGGATAAACGAAGGTGGGGTTAAAAACGTTTTTTTAACTAAAAAGTTTGGCGAGGGAAAACACCTCTGTTTTGCAGGGCATTTAGATGTTGTTCCTCCTGGAAAAGGGTGGGATACCAATCCCTTTGTCCCTGTCATAAAAGATGGCTACATCTATGCACGTGGAACACAAGATATGAAATCAGGAGTAGCTTCTTTTGTGCAAGCTGTTCGCGATATGGACGATGATTTTTCTGGTCGTATGTCACTTCTGCTTACTTCAGACGAAGAGGGTGATGGTACTTATGGAACACAAATTGTATTACGACACTTAAAAGAGATAGACCTTTTACCTGATTATTGCATTATTGCTGAACCAACTTGTGAGACGGTGTTTGGTGATGCCATTAAGATTGGGCGTAGAGGTTCAATTAACGGCTATTTGCATTTAAAAGGAAAGCAAGGTCACGCTGCTTACCCTGAAAAAGCGATTAATCCTATTCATAACATCGCCTCGATATTGCCTAAGATTGCAGGACATAATCTTGATGAGGGAGATGATGATTTTGCACCTTCTAAGTTGGTCATTACAGACATTCGTTCGGGCATGGAAGTGACCAATGTGACTCCTAATGATTTAAAAATGATGTTCAATGTACGAAATTCAACCAAAACCACGCAAGAGAGTCTGAAAGCTTTTATGGAAACGCAGTTAGGTGATTTGGATTATGAGATAACGTTACAACAAGGCTCTTACCCTTTTATTACCAATCGTGAATCTTATATTGTAAAAGCGTTATCTTCTGCCATTAAAGAAGAAACAGGGGTAGTAACTAAACTCTCAACAGCAGGTGGAACAAGTGATGGACGGCATATTTCCCCTTATGGCATTGAGGTGGTGGAGTTTGGTGTGCGTAATGACAGAATTCATGGGCTAAATGAGCGAACAACCATCAAAGAAGTGGAAGAACTTTATAATATTTTTGCTAATATGATTAAAAGATTTTAAACAAGATTAGAAGGATTATTTATGAGTACAACAGATAAAAAGATTGATGAATTAAAAGTAAAAATTGAGAAGCTTTTAACAGAGTATCGTTTAAAACATGATGAACTTGAATTGGCAACTGAAGAGTGGGATATTGGTGAAATTCAAGTCGCTTTAGAGGATTATACGAAAGAGATAAATAAACTAAAAAAGCAAGTGCATAATTTGGAAGTCGCTTAAGTCGTGATGTCTAAGCGACCCACACTGAGTGAATATGTAATCGCCAGACTTATTACCATTGTTCTGTTTGTTACCACACTTTTTGTACTGATGCTTGTGCTTGTACCATCAGAGTATAAGAATATGCTTTTTTATATTGTGCTTTTTGTTGCGTCACAAATATTGCTTTTGATGTCAGTCTATTTGGGAACAAAGCGTATTTCTAAAGAGCTTAAAATGGTAGAAAACAATCTCAATGAAAATGCTGGATTGCTTACTTCTGATAATTCAGCACATTTTTTTACGCAAGAGTTTGAAAATATTAATGAAAAATTGATTCAAATTTTACGCAAAATAAAAAAGCGTGAACGTGAAAAACGTAAATACACTGCCAAAATAAAACTTAAAAATCGACAACGCTCCGATATGCTTTCAGCCATTGCCCATGAGTTCCGTAATCCTATTGCTTCGATTATGGGTTATTCGCAAACATTGACTGAAGATGTAGAGATTCCTACTGGATTACGCGTTAAGTTTTTAGGTAAAATTTACAATAATGGCGAAAAGATAGAAGAGTTACTCTCTCGTTTACTGCTTTGGAACCGTTTTGAGAGTGGTGAACAGAAACTACACTTAAGCAAGTTTGATTTAAAACCTTTAGCCATTGACATTGCTAATAACTTAGAAGATAAATATAAAAATAGAGAGATAGTCGTAACAGGTAATGCTTTGGTGGTTAAAGCTGACAAAGCGCTTATGGAGATAGTCATTAAGAATCTTGTGGAGAATGCGTTAAAGTATTCAGATGAGGTAGTCACAGTGAAGCTCTTAGAAAAGCAAATAGAAGTGGTAGATTTAGGGGTAGGAATCTCAAAAAAGAACATAGAAAAAGTGACGAAAAAATTCTTTAGAACCGATGAACACTCTTGGGACAACTCTATGGGATTGGGTTTATCTATTGTCAAGCAGATTTTGAAACGCCACAATACAACGCTTAAGATTGAGAGTGAAGAGAATAGGGGTTCTACTTTTTCATTTGAAATATAGCCTAAAAAAGTCTCTCTTCTGTATAAAATTCAATCTGTGACATAATAATTAAATTCGTAATAATCGCATCAATAAAGATAAGATAACCCGAACCCCATAAAGCAATCTCTTTGATGGTTGTGTTAAAGAATGCATAATAGAGATAATCATACGGCAAAATAAAGCTCACAAGCATGATATTGAGCCATGTAGATACCAAAATAAGAATGGAAGTTAAAATATAGACACTTGTTTTGGTCAAAAGATGAGGGTAAATATAGAGTACAAAAGGGTGAAAAACGGCAAGACTCCCTATTGTCCATAGAAGGATTACCATAAGCATCCATGAGGTATTGGCTGTTGTTAATAGAAGTATTACAGGAATAATCGTTACAGCAAGAATAATCGCGATGAGTAGAGACTTAAAAAAACTAACAGTGAAAAATGAGCTTTTCAATGGCATCAAGAGCGTCTCCTATAGTGGTTTAATTATTTTTTAGTAAATTTATTATAGGAGATTTTTAATTTAAGTAAGTTAAAAATATATTATTTTTATACTTAAAATTTTAATTTAAGTATAAAATAAGTTTAAAGATGTTTATTACTATTAATATAGGAACAGATGTTCATATATTAGATTTTTAGGTTCGATACTCTGCATTAATTTTAACGTAGTCATAAGACAAATCACAACCATATGAGGTGTAGCTTTCCTCTCCTAAACCAAGGTCACACGTGACTTTAAAGGAGGAATTTTTCATGATTTTATAGGCTTTCTCTTCTCGTTCTTTGTCTAATTCACGTTGTTCATGGGAGTAGATGAGTAGCTTGTCGTAATAAATGCTTAGGAGAGTGTCATCACAGTCGATGCCAGAAGCACCAATGGTTGAAGCAATTCTTCCCCAATTTGGGTCTTCTCCAAAGAGGGCAGTTTTCACTAAAAGTGAGTTTGAGAGTGCCATCGAGGCTTTTTTTGCATCTTCTTGGCTCACAGCCCCTTTTACTTCAAAGGCTACCAGTTTATTGGCACCTTCTCCATCTTTTAAAATCATCATCGCCAGTTCAAAAGTGATTTTGTTGAGTGCTTCTCTAAAGGCTTCTTTATCATAACTATTTGAATGTCCATTGCTTAAAAGCATAACGGTGTCATTGGTAGAGGTGTCACCATCAACGGAGATTTTGTTAAATGAGTTCTCCGTGGCTTCACTTAAAAGCTCTTCCATATCAGCTTTAGGAATATTGGCATCTGTGACGATAAAACAGAGCATTGTTGCCATAGCAGGATTAATCATGCCTGCCCCTTTACAGATGCCAGCGAGGTTAAAAGAGCCTCCATCATCAAGCTCTATTTTAAAGGCTAACTCTTTTTTAAAACTATCTGTGGTCATAATGGCACGTGCTGTTTTATCGGAGTTTTTGGCATGGTAATCAAATTTTGAAAAAGCAGAGCCAATCTTTTCTTGATTTAAACGATACCCAATAACCCCCGTTGAAGACATAATTGGGTTTTGCACTTTTTGATGCTTTTGAAGTGTTTCTAAAATGGCTTCAATGTCTTTAACCCCTTGCTCTCCTGTCATGGCATTGGCATTTTTAGCATTCATTAAAATGAAGTCGGTTTTAAAATCTTTTTCATACTGTTGATAATGTTTAATAGGTGCTGCTTGAAATTTGTTAGAGGTAAAACGTGCTGTAATTGCACAAGGCGTATCGGAACGAATAAAGGCAACATCTCCATCTTGGCTATCTTTCATGCCTACATTGACACCATCGCAATAGAAGCCTTGCACACTGCTAAGACCCCCTTTAACTGAAAATAGGTTAAACATCTTACATCTCCTCTGGTTTTATGGTTTTTCTAAGAATTCTTCGTGCTTTTTTAATCCCATCACTTGGACCTATGAGCAAGAGTTTCGAGCCTGCTGTAATGGTTGTGTCACCCTTTGGCATAGGGATAAATTTTCCATCTTTATGACGTAATCCAATAATGGTAACATTGGCAATGTCCCTAAATGAGGCATCTTTAATCTTTTTGAGTACCAGCCAAGAGGTTTTACTAATGCGTGCCTCTTCCATATCAAGTGGGGTATCTTGTTTATAGAGAAACTCTTGAAGCAGATTCTCCATGTCAGGACGAATTGCCATCGCATTAATCCGTTGAGCCATAATATCCGTAGGCGTTACAACTTTATCAGCTCCAAGTTTTAGAAGTTTCTCTTCTTCTACGAGTGTTGGGGCATTGGAGATAATGAGAAAAGGTCGTCTTCTTTGAATCTCTTTTTCATATAGACGCACCGAAGCAATGGTGGCAATATTGTCAGCAATGTTATCGGCAAGGCTAATAATTCCTTTTGCTGAAGAGAGATGTGACTTTAAAATGGCTGTTTCTGTATGGGGTTGAGCTTGTACAAAATAGGGATAAGCATGTTTCTGTGCCAACTCTTTGAGGTTTTCACTGGGGTCAATGACCACAAAAGGAATGTGACTTTCACGTAAGTGTTTGGTGACTTGAATGGTAAATTCATTGTGATAACAGATAACAAAATGTTGTTTAAGTCGTGCAATGTCGTAGAGCATTCTTCTCTCCTGTATGATTTTAATAAGGTCACCTTTGTTGAGAACATCAACAATAATACCAATGGCAACCGTAAAGACTAAAAATCCAAATATAATGAGTGAAATGGTAAAGATACGACCCAAATCTGAAATGGGGGCTATCTCCCCAAAGCCAACCGTTGTAAAAGTAATTCCCGTTTGATAGAGTGCATCAAGGAGTGACATATCATCAATAAGGATATAACCAAATGTACCAAACATCATGGTCAAAACAGTTACAATGAGAGGGAGTCTAAACGGTGTTAGTAGAACATATAACTCATCATTAAGGGTTATATGTGGTTTGGAAGTTTCTCGCCAATTGAGAAACTTTTTAATTCTATTTTGAGTTGCCAAAAAATAGGACTAAAGAGGCGTAGTTTACGCCTCTGTTGTTTCTGCTGTAGCTTCAGCAGCTTTCTTTTTCATTGTTCTAAGTGTAGAAGCAGCTACTTTAATTTTTTTAGTAGTTCCATCTTCAAGTGTAATTTTTACACTTCTAAGGTTTGGAAGTTGTCTTCTTTTTGTCTTGTTGTTTGCATGAGATACATTATTTCCTGTTAATGGACCTTTTCCTGTTACATCACATCTTCTTGCCATGATAAATACCTTTGTAATAAATAGTGTTATATGAAGCACAAGTAAATGGCTCATAAAAAGTTTTGCAATTATAGGGAAATATATCTTAAAGAGTGCTATAAAAGAGTAGAATATTTGGGATTATTAGGGAAGTTAAAAAAGGAGTAGATTTAGGTGATAAAGAGAAAACAAAGAAAATCTATCACCGATTAAATCTAAAAGTATTATTGTAAGACAAGGTTTAACGTTTTAAACTTTTCAAGGAGCTTATTTGTTTGTCTTGATGTTATTATATATTTAAATATGTTAAATAATACTTAAATATATTAAATTAATGGAAAAATCAAGGTAAAGGTACTTCCTTTTTTGATTTCTGATTCTAAAGATATTTCAATATGGTTAGTCCTACAAATCTCCATGACAATGTCAAGTCCTATGCCAAAGCCACCAGAACCTTTGTCGGCAATACGTTTGTAGCGTTTAAAAATCTTTTTTTGATTCTCCTGCTCGATACCAATTCCCTCATCTTTAATTTTTAAAATATTGTTCTGAATAGAAATTGTAATCTCCTTGTTGTTATAGGAGTATTTAATGGCATTTGAGATGAGATTATTAATAAGCTTTTGTATGCTGTTTTTATCCATATTAATGATGAGCGTGTCGAGTTTAGTATGAATGTTAATATTTTTACTTGATGCAATTTCTTTAAAGTATTTAACCGAAGCTTGAACCTCTTGTGCCAAATCAAACTCCTCTTTTATCTTTATGTCTATGTCATTAAAAGCCAAATAAGCAATGGAGTTATAGGTCTGTGAAATCATTTTAGATGAGAGGAGCATATGTTCAACCATTTCAGGGTCATAATTTTTTTTAAGATAATTTGCTGACATCATAAGTGCTGTTACGGGAGTGTTTAGCTCATGGGCAGAATCTTTCATAAAACGGCTTAAGGTTTCAAAGTTTTCTTTGGCAGGTTTAAGCAGTAAACGACTTAATAAATAACCAATAAGTGCAATAAAAATAGAGGCAACAAGTAAAAACAACCAAATAAGAGATTTTAAATTTTTCATGTTCTCTACAAGTTCGGAGTCTTCAATAATAATATATTCAATCTTTTGAATAGGAGCAACGAGTTCCATCACAAAAAAAGCAGAGGTGTGATTGATGTAATTAATTTGATTAAAATCTACCTGTTCGGTAGTTAAGTTTGAACGTATTGCATGTTTATGTTTGTCAAACAGTCCAACTTTAATAGATGCCGTAGTATCAAAAAATATGTCAATGTTACTTTTTTTTATGAGTTTGACCTTAACTTGCATGGCCATGTTCTCCATTGTAACCCCACATAAACGGTCAATGGTGGCGAGTTTCTCTTTGTAGTAAAAAAATCCTACGAAGCCTAACATTAAAAGTGAGGAACTAATATAAATAAGTAAAAAGCCAATCAAAGCACGACGTTCATTATGATACAAGACGATACCCCATACCACGAATGGTCTCAATGCTATCTTTGCCAATCATAGCTCGTAAGTTTCGAATGTAAACCCGTAAAGTGGCATCACTGGGCATTGTCTCATACGTCCATAGGTTTTGAGTAAGCTCTTCTTTTGAAACGGTTCGCGTACGATTAATTACCAAGTAGTTAAGCAGTTCTGCCTCTTTTTTTGCCAAGGAGAAAATCTTCTCCTCTTTGGTAATTTGGTTATTTAAAGCATCAAAAAGTACCTCTTCGGAGATTTTAATAAGCTGATTTTGTTCAATGTTAAAAGTACGGGTAATATTAGCAATTCGCATATCAAGTTCATCAAGCTCAAAAGGTTTTTTAATGTAGTCATTACAGCCATGGGTAAATGCTTTTTTAAGATGCAAGGTGTCTTGGTAAGCCGTTATCATAATAATTGGCGTAGTATCATTGTAAGCACGCAACTCTTTAATGAGTTCAAGCCCTGTAATCCCAGGAACATTGGAGTCCAAAATCAGTAAATCAAACTTCTGTTCTTCAAGTATCTCTAAAGCAGAATCTCCATCATAAACAGAGCTAAGCTCATAGCTCAAAGAGAGATGTTTACTTAAAATCTTTGAGAGTAGAGGGTCATCTTCTAAAAGTAATATTTTCATGGGCTTCTCCAAATTGAATGATTATACTAATTTTCTGTTTAGATGTTGTGTATGTGAATTGCTTATGCTTTATTTAACAAAAATATCTTTTAGACACAAATATAATCTTTGAATTTATTTCTAAAAAGCCAAATCAAAAAGTGTTAGAGTACATAGTCTATTATGGATTGAACCTAAAAATCCGTTTGTTAAGAGGTGAGATATTATCTTATTTTAAAATAATATGTATATAATATAAATATAC
>JALSQB010000236.1 GCA_026985655.1 Campylobacteraceae bacterium
CTACGCACATCACTTTCGGTTCCGTCACTACAAACGACAAGCAGTTGTCGTTTGCTTAACGTTCCTCATATCAACGCATCGCCGTGCGAAGCTAAAAACCCCTGCACAGGTTTGTAGGGGCAACCTCTGTGTCTGCTCTTTGTTAAAGAGTTGTAATTTTTTGAGTTAGAAAGTAATGATTTGTGGGCTTTTCTCTTCAATTAGGAACTTTTTACGCTTGACATGCTAAAAGCTAAGTATAATTCTCCTCTTAAATCTAATGCTAGGAATAATAGCTATGAAACTCTTATTGACTTTACTTCTTCTTTTCTCTACCTTTGTTCAAGGTGAAACATTAAAAGTTGGGATTAAACCCTCTGAACCGTGGGTTATGTATGACCAAAATATTAGTGAAGAGAAGCGTAATCCCATTGGATTTAGCATAGACCTTTGGAATAAAATGGCAAGTGAGATGGGTGTAGATACTCAATGGGTTTATTTTAATTCAACGACTGAGCTTATTGAAGCGACTCAAAAAGGTGAAGTTGATGCGTCTATTTCTGCTGTTACCATTACTTCAAACCGTGAAAAAGTAATTGACTTTTCAAGCTCTATGTATGAGTTAGGACTACAAGTTATGGTTGATGCTGAAAAATCTTCAGCTTCTGTGTTGGAGCTTATGGGGGAAGAGATTTCTAAGATGATGACCCTTCGTGCGAGTATCTATTTTTTACTTTTTTTATTAATTACCATTCATCTGCGTTGGTATGTCGATAGTAAAGATGAAAAATCTGATCTCTTCTCTAAAAATTATGTTAGAGGAATTATTGATGCTTTTTGGTGGGGAATTACTATGTTAGTTACTTGGGAAACCCCTTTAAGTAAAGGTGTTGCTAGGGTCATTGACCTTATGTGGCATATTGTTGGAATTATTGCCATTAGTATCTTGACAGCCATTGTAACAGCTGCTTTAACAGCACAAGCTATTGGAGGTTCAATTCGTTCTGAAAAAGATTTAGCAGGTAAATTTATTGCCGCAGTAGCCACAGATGCTCCTCGAAAATATCTTGAAAAAATTGGGGCAAATGTCATTCCTGTAAAGAGTTTAGCAGAGGGTATTATGTTGGTTCGTAATGGTAAAGCTGAAGCTTTGGTACATGATGGTCCAAGGTTGGTCTATTTAGCCAATCAAATCAACAAAAAAGAGCATAAAAAAGTGTTGGCAGTAGCTCCTTTTCAGTTTAATCCTCAAAATTATGGGATTGTCTTTCCCTCTGGAAGTAAATTTAAAGAAAAAGCAGACCAAGCCTTATTGAAGCTCCGTGAAGCAAATGGTTTGGAGAAAAGTTTTCATGCAAAACTTCAAGATAAGTGGTTAAAAAAAGATTAGAAGCGTATTGTTTTGTTATAATCACATTATGAGTAATACAAAAGAAAAATTTGAAAAACTGTTTAACAATGAACTAAGCACCGAGGAGGCAAGAGCCTTTTTAATTGAGCTTTACGAAAAGGGGGAAACTCCTGAAGAGATAGCCATGGCAGCTTCTGTGATGCGTGAACACTCTGTTAAATTGCCTATGAGTGATGAGCTTAGAGAAAAAGCGATAGATGTGGTAGGAACAGGGGGTGACAAAAGTGGAAGCTTTAACATCTCAACTACGGTAGCACTTCTGTTGTCGGCGATGGGGCGAACGGTGGCTAAACATGGAAACCGAAGCATCACTTCTAACTCTGGTTCAGCTGATTTACTTGAAGCTTTAAACATCAATTTAAATTTAACGCCTGAACAACAAGTGGAGATGTTAGAAAAAACAGGCTTCTGTTTTATTTTTGCTGTAAACCATCACCCTGCGATGAAGCACATTATGCCCATTCGTCATTCGATTGAACATCGTACCATATTTAACCTCTTAGGACCACTTACCAACCCTGCTGGAGCAAAAAAGTATCTTCTAGGTGTTTTTCACCCAGAGTACATTGAGCGTATGGCATTGGCATTGCTAGAGTTAGACATTACCCGTGCTTTTGTGGTAAGTTCAAACGATGGCATGGACGAGATTGGCTTGGCAACAACTACTCCTTTTGCTTATGTGGAACATGGCAAAATATCCACAGGTTTAATTAAGCCTACCGATTTTGGTTTCCGTATGGCAGGAGCAGGGGAGATTTTAGGGGGAACAGCCCAAGAGAATGCGCTCATAACGCGTGAGATTTTTGCAGGTGTAGAGAAAGATGCAAAGTTAGACATTGTTTTGCTTAATACAGCGTTTGCCTTGTTTGTTGATGGGGCAGTGAAAGACATGAAAGAAGCCTTAGCCATGGTAAGGGAGTGTATTAGCTCAGGTCAAGCGAGCAAACATTTAGCATACATTTCAGAAGTCTCAAACAGTTTTTAAATATGAAAGAAATCATAGCCAATTTAGATGAATTAAATAGTGTTGTTGAGTATTTAAATGGGGTCGTTCCAAGCTCTGCGATTATTTTTTTAACAGGAAACTTAGCATCAGGAAAAACAACATTAACTAAAAGCATTGCAAAGAGTAGGGGAATTGAGGGTGAAGTTACTTCTCCTACCTTTTCTCTGCAACAGTGCTACGATACCAATCTTTTTCACTATGACCTTTATCGTATTGAAAATGAAGAGTTTATGGAACTTGGACTCTTTGAAGAGTTTGACAAAGAGGGGTGGCACTTGTTAGAGTGGGGTGATGAAGCACTTAAAACTTTTTTACTCTCTGCTGGTTATGATGTTTTTATGGTAAGCATTAGCCCTTTTGAAGATAAAAGAAAATACATAATAGAGAAGCAGTAAATGAACACAATACACACCCTTGAAGCCAAACATCTCTCTAAGACCATTAAAAAAACTACCATTGTCCATGACGTTTCAGTTAAAGTCTCTTCTCGTGAAATTGTGGGACTTTTGGGTCCCAATGGTGCAGGGAAAACGACCTCTTTTTACATGATTTGTGGACTAACTGATGCCACACAAGGTTCGGTTTTTATTGACAGCGATGAGGTAACAAAGATGCCTTTGAGTCAAAGAGCTAAACTGGGCATTGGTTATCTGCCTCAAGAAGCAAGTATCTTTAAAGACCTTTCAGTAGAAGACAATCTTTGGATGGCAGCTGAAGCGATGAAAATAGAAGAAAATGTGGCTGAAGAGCGTATTGAAAACTTGTTAAATCTTTTTAACATTGAACCCATTAGAAAACGTTTGGGTATTCAACTCTCAGGGGGAGAGCGAAGACGCGTAGAGATTGCTCGTGCTTTGGTGGCTGAACCAAAGTTTTTACTCTTAGATGAACCCTTTGCAGGGGTTGATCCCATTGCTGTTGAAGACATTCAAGGCATTGTTCGAGAACTCATTAAGCTTAACATGGGCGTACTTATTACCGACCATAATGTGCGAGAAACTTTAGGTATTTGTGACCGTGCGTATGTCATGAAATCGGGTGAGATGTTGGCAAGTGGTACAAGTGAAGAGATTAAGCGTGACCCCAATGTTATTAAATATTATTTGGGTGAAAATTTCCATTTTTAAGGGAATAATTGTCACAAAGTTACTCAAAGTAAATTGATAAATTATTTAATTTATATTTATGGTAAACATAACGCTAAACTAAGTCTTTCTAAGCTATAATCCCCCAAATTATTTTGTAACATAGGATGGATATATGGAAGGTGTATGGACTTTTTTAGGTGTCTTCACAGGACACGGAACAGCGATGGTTGTCGCTCACTTAATCTTAGTAATGGGACTTGTTTTGCTTTTGGCAAAATATGCATCAGCACAACTTAAAGCAGTACCGACAGGGACACAAAACTTTATGGAAGCATTTCTTGAAGGTGCTATCTCAATGGGTAAAGATACCATTGGTGAAAAATTGGCGAGAAAATATCTGCCACTTGTTGCAACAGTAGGTCTTTTTGTACTTATCTCTAACTTGGTAGGAATTATCCCTGGTTTTGAATCACCAACTTCAAACATTAATGTTACTTTGCCTTTAGCATTGGTTGTATTTGTTTACTATAACTATGAGGGTATTAGAGAAAATGGTGTTAAAAAGTATTTTGCACACTTTATGGGACCAGTTCCTGCACTTGCACCGTTGATGTTCCCTATTGAAATTGTATCTCACATTTCAAGAATTATCTCATTGTCATTCAGACTTTTTGGTAACATTAAGGGTGATGACCTCTTCTTATGGGTTCTTTTAATGTTAGTGCCATTCTTTGCACCATTACCAGCTTACTTGTTACTTACATTCTCTGCATTGTTACAGACATTTGTATTTATGATTCTTATCTATGTGTACCTTGCAGGTGCTGTAGCTATTGATGATGACCACTAGGTCATCATTTTTTACTTCAAAAGAAATAGTATAATGAAACTCTCCTCACCCCTTTTGTCTTTTCTTTTAAACTTTTTGTTGGGTGTTGCGTGGGCGTTTGCCATTGCAGGTGCGATTATTACTTTCTATCTCTATATGGGAGTTAGTCTAATCTTTGCATTTTTTGCTGCTTTGATTGGCATACTTCCTGGTTTACTTTTTGTTCTTTTTATTGAGTATTTTTTCATGAAACAAGAGCATCTATATGAACTTCAAAAACAGAGCCGACTCATAGAAGAACTGCTTCGTAAATAATGATTGCGTATGCCATCACAGACCCCTCAACATTAAACTTCAATAGTCTAATAAACGATATACAACATTTTGCTCAAAAAGCAGACATGATTGTCTATCGTGATAAATCAACACGAAATTATGCTCAAAATGCTAAGTTATTTATAAGAGAAGCTAAAAAAAATGCTTTTTCTAAAGTACTTTTACATAGAGAGTATAGATTAGCCTATGAGTTGGGTGCTGATGGGGTGCATTTAACCTCAACGCAGTTTAATGAGATAGAGAGTGCTAAAAGTTTGGGTCTGTTTGTAGTGGTGAGTACCCATACAGAAGAAGAAGCATTAAGTGCAACTCAAAAAGGGGCAGATATGATTACCCTAAGTCCCATATTTGCTACGCCAAACAAAGGAAACCCCAAGGGTTTAGATTTTTTATTAAAAATCTCTAAGCTTATTAGTTGCCCTATTATTGCTTTAGGGGGAATTTTAACCCAAAATCACATAGATGCTTGTGAAGAACACGGAGCAAAGGGCTTTGCGTCTATTCGATACTTTCACCTCGTAAAACATCAAGCACATTCGTAGCATAAGAGCCTTTAGGCAAAGAGAACTCTAGCTCATAATGGGCTTTCTCTTCAACATAGGTTTTTTTTATGTCGCTTACTTTTATCCACGCGTAACGTCTTGCTCCATTTTCGCCAATCTCTTTGTCATACGCTTCTTCTATGTGTCCAGCTGTGTTAGTGGTTCGACTCACTCTTTTCCCTGCTAAAAGCCCAGAAGGGGCAATGTCAAACGCTTTAAAGCGTCGTGCTTCCTCTTCTAAGTCTTCCAATTCAAAAACACGACCAAAAGGGTAGTGCATCATCAAATCACCCTCTAAAACTTTAAAGAAATGAGCTTGTTCTTTTGTTCCTTTTAAACTTCCATCGGGTAGATTAAATACTTTTTCAGCGTCAGCTTCACTAAAAGCGTCAAGAAGCATAGAGAGTTCTATGCGTTTTGAGAGCCATTGGTTAAAAAGATACGATTGGTAGGCATTGAGTAGAAAAGTCTTTTTCTTTCTATCTCTTATTTTAAGGCTACCTTCAACAATTTTTAAGCCATCTTTCCAGTTGTCTCCTTGGTTACCAAAACGTTGGTTACCAAAGTAGTTGGGTACGCCATTTTGTTTGACCCACTTAAGCACGGAGTCTAGTTTGTCTTTTTGTACGCCCAAAACTTTTTTAAGGCGTATTTTAAAATGATTACCTTTTAAATGTCCAATGCGAATTTTGTTATTGTGTCGGTATGTACCCAAAATCTTGATTTTGTCATGGTTAAAGGTTTTTAAAATCTCTTCATTGTCTTTGGCTAAGAGTGAAATGTACTGCATCGTCATCGCATGTTTGTCTTTTAGCCCAGCGTAACCAATGTCACGCTGTTTAATCTTACAATACTTAGCAATGGCAGAGACCATCTCCCAAGTGGTCATGTCCTTTTTTCGAACATGAAGAATGAGGTGTTCCCCCTCTCCTGTAAACTCATAAAGAGGAATCTCATCGACAATAAAGTCACGACTACTAGGGTTAAATATAAAATTATTTTTCACTTTGACAGGGTACAGAAGTTTTTGCATTTTTATCTCTTTAAATATAATGGGCGTATTATAGCAAAGAAGAGGAGGGTAGGGCTTTATTATAGATAAACTTCAAATTGATTCTTTTTAATAAACTCATAAAAAC
>JALSQB010000237.1 GCA_026985655.1 Campylobacteraceae bacterium
CAACTTCTGGCATAACTACTAATTCCATAATACGCTCAATCCCTAAGGCAAAACCAACAGCAGGAGTAGGCTTTCCATCTAAAAATTCTACTAACTTATCATAACGTCCACCTCCTGCAATGGCAGATTGTGACCCAATGTTGTTGCTTACAAATTCAAAAGCTGTTTTAGAGTAGTAGTCTAAACCTCTCACTAAATGGGTATCTATTTTATAGTTGATTTTTGCCGTATCTAAAAGGCTTGTTAGTTTCTTAAAGTCTTCATCACACGTGTTACAAAGCTTGTTGATGAGTTTTGGTGATTTTTCTAAAAGTGTTTGACACTTCTCATTTTTACAATCAAGGACACGAATAGGGTTGGTTTCTATTCGACGATTACAATCTTCACAGAGTTCATCTTGACACTCGGTTAAAAAGCTTATGAGTTCTTTTCTATATGGGGGCATACATTCAGGACAACCAAGAGAGTTGATTTCTAAATCATACCCAATGCCAAGTGCTTTAAAAATGTCACCAATCATGGAAATGATACTGAAATCTTCATAGACAGAAGCTTCTCCAAAACTTTCACAACCAAATTGGTGAAACTCTCTTAAACGCCCTTTTTGAGGACGTTCATAACGAAACATAGGACCATAGTAGTAAAATTTAAACTGCTCATTTTGACGACGGTCAAGTTTGGCTTGAACAAAAGAGCGTACCACACCAGCTGTGCCTTCTGGACGCATACAGACATCATGGTCGCCTTTGTCCATAAACTGATACATCTCTTTGCCCACAATATCAGAACTCTCACCTACCGAACGTTTAAAAAGTTTGGTCTCTTCTAAGATAGGGGTTTCAATGTAGTTGTAGCCGTATTTTTTAGAAATTTCAATGGCAGTTTTAACAATATGCACAAAACGTTCACTCTCCTCAAAAGTTAAGTCTTTCATTCCACGAAGTGCGTTTATCATTAATAGCTCCTATATTTTTTGAAATTATACAGTTTGTTTGATAAATTGGCGATTTGTAACTACGCTTCACAGAAGAAATAGGGTGTGAAGCGTAAGGGTAGATTAAAGTCCCATTAAAAGAGTACTTACAAATTGTAAGCCTAAAATGATAACAACAGGAGAGAGATCAATGCCTGAAAAAACCACAAAAGGCATTTTTTGTCGAACAAAGGCAAAAACAGGTTGGGTTAAACGATTTAAGACTTCAACAATAGGATTTCTAGGGTCAAGGTGAATAAATGATAAAACCGATGCGATGATGACCACCCAAATGTACATTCCGATGATTGATTGAATAAGTTGTATGATTGCAGTAAATAAAGCTCCCATTATGAGGCTACCTCCAAGATATAAGATTTGATGAATGGATAAATTTTACTTAACTCAGGTCCATTTCCTGTGCCAGTTAAGAGGTGACGTAGTATGAGTAGAAGTTTATCATCTTCTAGGTCACTTTGTGCCTTAAGATGCTTTTTAAAAGAGCTAAAATCTTCAAAATATGGAGCTTGAAAGATGATTTGTGAGAGTTCTTTCATCTCTTTTCCCCATTTTTTAGAAAAATCTTTAGGGTTAAAGATAGGTTTGATTTTAGATTCTAACGCTTTTAATGTATAACATTGCTCTTCTAAATAAACTTTAGCGAGCTTGCCTATTTCCTCATCAGCAAAACCAAAAAGTGTAGAGAGTCTTTTGTTATCCATTAATTTTAAGTGTTCAGCATTAATGTACTGTAATTTATCTAAGTCAAATGTGGGTGATGATTTTGAAATACTCTCTAAGTCAAACCACTCAATGGCTTGAGGCAAAGTAAATATCTCTTGAGCTATTGCACCATTACCTAAAAGGAGTAGATAGTTTAAAATGGCATCAGGAATGAATCCTTCTTCAAGAAGCCATTGTAAAGTAGGAAGTTTTTCTTTATTTAAAATAGAGGCAATATGAACATAAGAAGTCTCCTCTTTATAGCCTAAAAGTTTTTGAATTTCTCTTTGTGTAGCTGTGTTTTCAAGATACTGTTCATCACGAATAACCAACTTAATACCCGACATCATGTCATCCGTAGCACAAGCAAAATCATAAGAGGGAATGCCCTCTGTATCCATTATAAGAGAAGAAGTATTTTTAAGACGTATTACAAATTTTTTAGCAGATGCTTTGAGAGAATCATAATCTTCAGAAGTAAGTGTTTCGCAATTTTCGATACAAGAAGTTGTGGTACAGGTACAAATAAAAGCTTTTTTCTCTTTTAAAAGGCGTAATGCTAAGGTTAAATAGAGGTTCTTATGTTCACTTTGATGAAAAACAGCATTATGTTTTAGTGCAAATTTTTCAAGTATCATCATGATTTCACTGTCTTTACCCTCAATATTTTTTTTCCCATTCATATCTTCAATACGTACTAAAAAATGTTCTTGTTGTTGTTGTGCAACTAAGTAGTTTAAAATAGCAATTCTAAGGCTATTTATAGAGAGTTCACCTGTTGGTGAAGGGGCAAAACGAAGCATCTATTCTCCTAAAATTTATTAAACATATTATAGGGGGTTTTAGTTGAAGTAATTATAAAAAAATATATTTAAATCTAAAATAAATAATAATATAAAAAAATAGATAATAATGAATATTTTTATTTAAATTTATTTTTAACATGAATTATTATTATTTTATTGAAAATTTTCTAAATACTAAGATTTAGAACTTAGAATAAGGATTAATTAATGAGTTGATAAATATACTTATACTAATCTTAAGAAAGAATGGTACATTTAAAAATTATGTCAAAAGAAAATATTGATAATAGAATTAAAAAATATAAGAATATTATTACCATAAACCCTTATATGGAAAGTTTTTATGATTATAAAAAGAATAAGTTAAAAAAACGTAAAAAATTGGCTTACGATGATAAAAATTATACGATTTCATATCTTAGCAATAAAGATTTAATCATTTCAT
Organism: Campylobacteraceae bacterium; assembly: GCA_026985655.1. GTDB lineage: Bacteria > Campylobacterota > Campylobacteria > Campylobacterales > Sulfurovaceae > UBA1140. Next base: position 2,948 of record JALSQB010000237.1, read on the forward strand.
CTATTGATGTGGGGTATGCAATATCGGAAGATGAATTAGAGGGATACTTTTTTGATAAAGCCTATGAAGAATTAGGGCTAGATGAAGAGAAAGAGTATCTAATTGATTATCAAAAACAAAATGATGATAAAGAGTCGTTTGTTTATAATCTTTTTATTTCAGAAGCAGATACAGTTGAGCATACTTTTGCTAAAACAGTAGAAGAGACCAAATATATTGATTTAGTGATTCCTGCTCCTTTACTTTTTAAAACACTCTATAAAAATAATGTACTTGAGAGTACGGATACACATTGTTATATCTATTTTACCAAAAAAGATGCTTTTGTTGTACTCTATAAAGATGGAAACTTTATCTATTCTAAATCTTTAGAGTATTCATTGGATCAAATTTATGAAAAATATTGTGCTTTAATTGGTGAGAAAGTAGATGAAAAAGAGTTTTTTGAAATTCTAAATTCAGAAGGTTTAAAGACAAGCAATATTAGCTACCAAGAGAATTTAATGAAAATATTTTCAGATATTTTCTTGCAGATTAATGACATTGTTATTTATGCTAAAAGAGCTTATAACATTGAGAGCATACAGAAACTCTTTTTAGGTTCTGTAAGTAGTCCAATTATAGGATTAAGTGATTATGGGTACAACTATTTAGGGATACCTGCATTTAATTTAGATTTTAATTTTGATATTAAAAATGATGAATGGTATGTTGATCAATTACAATATTTAATGGTGAAATCAGGACTAGATTATATTGAAAAACCTCATAAGACGCTCAATATCTCTACTTATCCTAGACCTCCTATTTTTATTAAGCGTACCAGTGGACAGTTTATTCTCTCTTTTGTGGGTGCTTCAGTTGTTGCTTTAGGGATACCTCTATTTTATTTGGTACCTGCCTATTCATTAGAAGCTTATAATGCAACATTATCATCTGAAAAATTAAAACTTTCAAAAGAGGCATCAACGTATAAAAAAGATATAGCAGATAAACTTGCCATTATCTCAACAAAAGAGAAAGAGCTAACAGGACTAAAAGATATTTTTAATCGTAAGGCAGGAACGCTTAGTTCTGTTTATAATAAAAAAGTAAATTATAATTTTAAATCAAACTTTTTCTATATTTTTTCTAAAGATTTAGAAAAATTTAAAGTGCATGTTGAGCAGATTTCTTCAAATGAAGATAGTTTTACTTTACATCTTATTTCTGAAGATGAAAAATACATTACGAAATATATTAAATATGTTTCAAAAGCCTATTTTAGCAAGATTAAGAAAATTGACATCAAGCGTATTTCGTTAGATGAAAAAGAGGATGGACTCTTGTATCGTGGAATTTTAAAGGTAGATTACAAATGAAAGAGATAATAAATTTATTAAATAAGCTAGATGAATACTTTGAAGATAAGTCAAGTAATGAAAAATGGATGATGATAGGCTTAATTGCTTTAGTGATAGGTTATATATCGTATAGCTTCTATTTTCCATTTGCTGAAGAGAAATATAATACTGAAAATAGAAAAATGAAAAGTTTAAAAAAGAGTATTAAAGAGAATAAAGACTATTTAAGAAGTATTAGCAAAAATGGTAATAAAGACTTTTATATTCAAAAATATGACCGTGATATTCATAAATTAGAGAGTGATATTAATAAAACAAATGATGATATTTCATTTATTTCGATGAGTTTAGATGAACTATCGCCTCTTTTGTTTAACAAAAAGAGTTGGTCTAAGTTCTTGAATTCAATCACCAAACAAGCAAAAAATCAAGATGTCAATATTAATTATATTGATAATAATTATGTTGAGAACAATGGTACATTTGGACATGTTTTACAAATTTCAGTTGGTTGTGAGGGTAAATACAAACATATTGTTAAGTTTATCAATCAGCTTGAAAAATCTGTTTTAGTAACTGATGTCTATGGTTCACATCTCTACTTGGATAAAAATGATACCGTAGTAGCAGCTGATATTAATATTTCAGTATGGGGGGTTAATAACTAATGCATAAAAATTATATCAATAAAATAATCATAACAGCACTGTTTTTCTCAGGTATGAGTGATGCTAAAAATTTAAGTAATGAAGAGATTACAAAAATGGTTAATAATATTAAAAAGGAGCGTGCAGGCATTACCTTAGCTACCCTTGATGGTACGGCTAATCCGTTTATTATTTATGTGCCAAAAGAGAAGGTTAAAGAGGTCAAAGTAGCTGGAAAAGTAATTAAAAAGGTAGTTGTTCATAAACTTAAAGCGATTATGAACCATGCTGCTTTTATTGATGAAAAGTGGTATAAACAAGGAGATAAAATGGGTGAATATACCATAGGATACATCTCTTCTTCCTCTGTTAGATTAAAAAGTGCAAGAGAAAGTAAAACATTGAATTTAAAAAAGAAAACAAAAAGTCTTATTAAGATAAATAAAGGAAACAGATAATGTTAATCATAAAAAAGAATTTTAAAAAAATTATATATACGGTATTGTTCGCAAATTTAGCATTGGTTGAGGTCTCTGCAAACAGTTGTGATACACAATTGTTTACAGCAACCCTAAACAATGAACTAACCATTGGAGATGTGGTTGAAAATTTAGCTGATGAGTGTGGATTAAGTTTAATTGTTAAAGATTCAGAAGCCAAAAAAAAGTTGGCAGAAAGTCTCTATTTTGTGAAGATGCATGATGCCTCATTAACCGAATTTTTAGATACTGTACTCACAGAGAATGATTTAACTTATAGCTTAGAAGATAATAAGTTAAAACTTTCCTATTTAACCACGCGTACTTTTAAATTGAATTATATTTCAGGGAGTCGAAAAGGAAAAAGTAATGCACACGTGACCATTGCAAATTCTGGAAAAGATAAAGCAGGAGGTAGTGCAGGAGGTGGAAGTGCTAAAGGTGGTAATAGTGGTTCTAAGACAGGTGTTTCTATTGAAAGTACTGATGACTTTAAATTTTGGACAACCATTAAAAAAGAGATAGAATCTTTAATCAATCGACCAGAAGATGCTTATACAGCACCTATACCAATTGTTAATCCTGAAGCAGGAATGATAACCGTTACAGGGACGACTGATCAGTTAGCAAGAGTCGATAATTATATTAATGAATTAACCAATAAGCTTAAAAGTCAGGTATTAATTGATGTTCAAATTTTATCGGTTACCTTTGATGACTCATACACAACAGGTATTGATTGGAGTCAGCTTTACTCTTTACAAAATATGGCAATTGCTAGTGCAAGTACCATTCAAAACAATGTAGGTGCATTAACTTCTGTAACTGATGGCTCACTCTCCATTGGAGATATGACAGCTCAAGCTGGAACAGAACCAAAAAGTTCAGG
>JALSQB010000238.1 GCA_026985655.1 Campylobacteraceae bacterium
ACTTTTGAGCCTTTGGGTAAGTCTATTTTACCATGCATCAGTGCAGCTACGCCAACAGCACCAGCTCCTTCAACCAAGAGTTTTTGTTTTTCTAATAAAAATAAAATAGCAGCTGAAATCTCATCTTCACATACCAATTCTATGGAATCTACTACTTCAATAATGTGTTTAAGGGTGATGGGTGATGCATCACGAACAGCAATTCCATCTGCAATGGTTTTAACGGAAGTTGAACAAAATGGATTTTGTGCATCAAAAGATTGTTTCATAGCAGGAGCCCCAGCAGAAGCTACCCCTATGATTTTAGTGTTAGGACTTAGGGCATTGACACAGACACCTATGCCTGCAATGAGACCTCCTCCACCTACGGGTACAACAATGGCATCTAAATCATGACGCTCTTCTAACATCTCTAAGGCAACTGTTCCTTGACCTGACATTACCTCATCATCGGTAAAAGGGTGTACAAACTCTAAGTTATGCTCTTGAGTATATTGCACAGCGTAAGCGTAAGCCTCATCATAGTTTGAGCCTTTTAATATGACCCTTGCTCCAAATCGTTCAACCCCTTGGATTTTGTTAATTGGTGTAGAATCAGGCATAACAATGGTCGCGTCTATGCCAAAGTGATAGGCTGAAAAAGCCACACCTTGAGCGTGATTTCCTGCACTAGCAGCGACCACACCCCCTTTTTTCCCTTTTTCTATGAGCGTGGCTATTTTGTTAAATGCCCCACGCAGTTTAAAAGCACCTGTATGTTGTAGGTTCTCTTTTTTTAAATAGACTTTATAACCACTTATTTCAGAGAGTATGGGTGCATACGAAAATGCAGTATGGTAAACTACCTCATCTAACCGTTGTGATGCTTTTTTTATGGACGCTAAATCTAACATTTATATTTCCTAGATATTATATTGCTAGAATTATAACTAAAAACCAATTTTCAAGGATTAAAAATGGAATGTGAAATACCAAGCGTCAATGCTAATTTAGAAGAACAGAAACAATATTTTGAAATCTGTAAGAGCATAGCTGTTTTAGGGTGTTCCCCTGATGATAGTAAAGCCAGTAATCGTGTGGCTAAGTATTTAAGAGATGTAGGTTACAAAATGATACCTGTTTACCCTAAGTATGATGAAATCTTAGGTCAAAAAGTTTTTAGAAGTTTAGCTGATATTGATGAACCTGTAGATATGGTTGTTGTTTTTAGAAAACCAGCTGCCCTTGATGCCATTGCTGATGCTGTGATTGCTCGTGGTGATGTTAAAGTTTATTGGACACAATTAGGCTTGGTCAATAATAAGGCAGCTGAAAAAGTAAAAGAAGCAGGAATCGCTGTGGTGCAGAACCATTGTGCTATGGTTCAGCATCGAGCGATATTTAACTAATCTTCTAAAAGAAGATGGTTAAACTTCTGTTGTTTAATTTTTTATAGAGTGCTTCTCTATCGGCTTTTCGTGAGTAGTCAAAGTTATTACCTTGTATCCATAACTCATTAATATTTTTCAAGTTAAATAGTGGGTCAAACATTGATTTATCTGAAAGCTGATTGTTGCTGATGTCTAATTTTTCAAGTACTTTTACATTGTTCACTGATAAATCAAGCTGATTAAAGTCAATATAAGTTAAATTATTATGACTTAAGTCTAAACTTCTAATCGTTGTAAAGATACTTAAATTGGTTAAATCAATATCGCTTAATCCTTGAGAAGAACAATTAATTGCCCCATTGTATTGACCTGTATTTTCATTGTAAAGTGCGTCATTAAATGTTTGACCACATGTTTGGCTGTACCAAGATTTAAATGACTCTATATCGGTCGTTCCTATGTCATTACTGTAGCCTACATAGATGGTTCGCTCTTTGGTAATGCTGTTACCATCACTATCTATAACAGAGTAATAAACGCTGTAAGTACCTTGTGTGTTTAATTGAGCTGTAGTAAGGTCACCTTCAACACTCACAGAGTTTGTAATATCACCATCTTCTAAATCTATGGCAGAGTAGGTATATCTGTTGTAATCTTGACCTACATTTAAAAACAAGGTATCTCCATCACTGAAACTAATTACTGGAACAGAACCTGTATAAGTTGTACCACCTGTATAAGGTTGGGTATTGGAGGCTTTAATGGTGACAATTCTTTGTTTTTTATCATTAAAACCATCTGAATCGGTAACCGTATAGGTAATATGATAGACTCCAGCTTTTGAAAAGTCTATGTCATTGGTTCTTTGTACTTTGCTTGATAGGTCACCATCTTGTTGGTCAAAGGCACTGTATTCGTCACCTCCATCTAAAACAGACCTTGTTCCTAACGGTATTTGAATGTCAATAGGACCTTTAAGTGTAATTACTGGACGATTTTCGTTGAGGGTTGTGTTATTGTCATTAACGCCTGTGGAGTTACAAGCTGTAAAGTTGATACTCATCAATGCAAAGAGCAAAGAGGCAACTATTTTATTTTTTTGAATCATTTTATATCCCTTAATTTTAAAGATTAGAAATTATAACCAATAACTGTTGATTAATTGTTGTTAGAACTCAATAAAATCAAGCTATAATTAGATTTAGATTTTATGGTTTTAATTTTGAGGAGAGTAGATGAACAGGTACGATGTTGTAGTAGTTGGTGCTGGTGTGGCTGGGTGTTCATCGGCTTACTTCTTGAAAGAAAAAGGTTTAAAAGTTTTGGTGCTTGACCGTGCAGGTATTGCCAAAGTGGGTGGCTCTTCTGCTGCTGGGGCATTTGTCTCTCCTAAAATTGGAAAAGGTTCAAGCTTACAAACGCTGACCAATGAGGCCTTTGAATTTGCTAAAAACTTTTATCTTGAACATTTCCCTCAACACTTTAAACAGACAGGTGTTATTCGTATTCCTAAAGATGAGCTAGATGCAGAATCATTTGTCAAATACGAAGAACATGACAATTCAAAGCGTCAATGGCTTGATGAAAGCTCTTTATCGAGCATTGGTATTAAAAAATCTAAGAAGAGCTTTTTGTTTGATGAAGCAGGGGTTTGTGATGCACCTGCTATGTGTGAAGCTTTATTGGAAGGCATAGCGTATGCCCAATATGAGGTAAAATCTTTGTCTTATGAGGAAGGGGCTTGGCATGTAGGGAACTATAGTGCCTCTAAACTTATTTTGGCAACGGGATATGAAAATAAATTTTTTGATATGCGATACATGGGTGTTAAAGGAACTTGGGGAACACGTGGGGACTACGAAACTGCCTTAGACCTCAATGTTTCAATGCATAAAAAGATTTCGGTTTCAGCAAATATTGATGGCATTGTTAAAATAGGAGCGACCCATGAAAAAGGCATTAATACTTGTATTCAATGTGGAGAAGAGCCTCTAAAAGGATTGTTTTCCATCGCTTCTGAGATGGTAGATACTTCAGATTTTAAGCTCAAAAAAACATTTTGTGGCATGAGGGCTGGTTCTAAAGATTACTTTCCTTTGGTTGGTTCCGTCATTGATGTGAATGAGATGTTAGCACAACAGCCAAAACTTGTTCGTGGTGAACGATTAAAATCAGAACCAAAAGAGATAGAAAATCTCTATGTATGTAATGGTTTAGGAGGACGTGGATTTGTTTTTGCCCCACTTATGGGTAAAATGTTAGCTGAAAACATTGTAGAGGGCAAAGCCATAGATGAACGGGTTAATCCTCAACGATTATTTTTAAAATGGTGTCGAAAATCACCAGATTTGGAGCGATAGATGAGCATAGAAGACAAAGAACGCTGGAATGAGAAGTATCAAACTTCTTTTTTACCTCAAACTATTATTGAGGTGGTTGAAAAGTATGCTAAAGAGGCAAAAGGCAGAAAAGCCTTAGACCTTGCATGTGGTATGGGTCGTAATGCAAAGCTTTTAGTTGAGATGGGGTTTAAGGTTGATGCAGTGGACATCTCTGATGTTGCCATAGCCACCCTAGAGGGCATAGAAAATATAAATGCACAAGTAGCTGACCTTGAAACGTATGAACTTAAAGAAGATGCTTATGATTTAATCGTCTGTACCTACTACTTAGAGCGTAGCCTTTTCCCTAAAATAGAAGGTGCTTTAAAAAAAGATGGCATTTTGATTGTTGAGACTTTTTTACATGATGAAGCCAATACTAAAGAGCCTTCAAATAGAGCTTTTTTATTGGAGAAAAATGAGTTAGAGAACCTTTTAGAACCTCACTATGAGATACTCTATCATCAAGAATTTATGGCTGAAGTGGCATGTGCTAAAAAGTGTATGAAAATTTCTACGGTTGCAAGAAAGAGATAAGACGAGCATGTATTTTGTCTATATCTTAGCATGTAGTGATGAGACACTCTACACAGGCATTACGACTAATTTAGAACGCCGTCTTGAAGAGCATAACTACTCCACCAAAGGAGCAAAATATACCCGTGCTAGACGACCTGTGAAGTTGGTTTACAGTGAACGCTATGAAAGCCGTTCAGAAGCTTGTAAGCGTGAGTATTTCATCAAACACAAGATGAGTCGAAAAGAGAAACAAGCACTTATTTAGATTTGTGACTATAGTCTTTGTGACAAATAGGACACTCAATATAGCTATGTCCATGTGAGAGTTTTTGGGTGGCTTGTGAAAGTTTAAAAGTTGCATGACAGTTACGGCAAACAACATTGTCTCTTGGACGTTTAACATTATGAAACCCACGTGTTGCTTGGGTGGAAGTTTCTGATGTGACTTTTTTAGGAATCTCTTTGTTTTTTGTACAAGAGATGAAGCTAAGTGTGATGAGTGCGAGGAGGAGAAGATTTATTTTTTTCATAAAAAACCCTTTTTTTCAATTATAGTGAACTCTGTGTTAGAGTAAAATTAAACACCAATTTTTGTTGCCGTCAAAAAGATATACTCTCGTCCTGTAAGGGTGACTCTAAATTTCTTTTGTTGTAGGTACTTTTTTGCAAAAATGACATCGTTAAAAAGTAGGGACATCTCAGAGTAAGGGTAGTTAGGGGCTTTTGCTCCGTAAATAAGCTCACCATCTATCCATCGTGAATTTGGAAACCCTAAAATAAACGCTCCATCATCTGTTAAATGTTCTTGCAATAATGACATTAAAAAAGGTTTATAATTAATGCTAGGACTCTGTAATGTTCCAATACTTATGATGAGGTCAGCTTTTGGAAGTGCTAAATTTTTTAAGGCATTTATATCTTCTCTATAAAATTTCACATTATCTTTAGGAAAACGCTCTTTAGCATAAGTAAGTGCTGATTGTGAATGGTCAATGCCTGAAAACTCTATCTTGTCAAAATGCTCTTTAGAAATAAGTTGCTCTATGAGTTCAAACTCATCTCCTTTGTTAATGCCCAAATTTAAAACATATTTTCTCTCTTGCACTTTAACAGCTTCTAGGGCTTTTTTGTAGGCATGTAAAAATGTTGGCTCTTCATTTTTATTGATATTAAAAAATATGGATTCTGTTCCATACTTCTCTTCTCTGGCTTCTACTTTTGCCGAATGAAAAGAGTTCTCTTGATTGAGCTTTTGGTAAGTTATTTGAATAAATTTATCATCAACTACTTTAGGCATCAGCATTTTACAAAAATGAAGTTCAGCTAAGTCTAACCATATTTTTAAACTTTTGTTGTTTTCTCGGTCTGGATTGGGAACTAAAAAACTGATTTGAGTGGAAGTTTTCAGTTTATTTTCTACCCAATTTGTAATGTAAAGTAGATTCTGATTTGTAAATTTTTGCATGAAAATGATTTTAGCAAAGTAATCTGAAATAGGCTATAATACCCCTATGAAAAAGCTAAAAAAACTCCCAATAGGCATACAGACATTTAAAGATATACGAGATAAAGAACAAAATTATATCTATATTGACAAAACCAAAGAGGCACTTGATTTAATAACGAATGGTAAATACTACTTTCTCTCACGCCCAAGACGCTTTGGTAAATCTCTCTTTTTAGATACACTTCAAGATATATTTGAGGGTAAAAAAGAGCTTTTTGAGGGGCTGTATATCTACGATAAATGGGATTGGGAAGATAAATATCCTGTTATTAAGTTTGGCTTCTCTGGCAATAGAAATCTCAAAGAGTTATACAGTGTTATAGAGCATAATATAGACTCAAACAAGGAGCATTTAGAGATTGATTGTAAAAAAGTAGATGATTATGCTGTCTG
>JALSQB010000239.1 GCA_026985655.1 Campylobacteraceae bacterium
CAAAGATATGATTTTGTTGTTTGTAGCTCTGAACGAATAAGCGTTTATGACAAAGGGCAGACACGGAGGTCGCCCCTACGGTCGTATGGGTTGAACAATTCTTATTTATGCCGACTACAAAACAATCGCAAAAATTCAATGTTTTTTTAACATATTGGGTTGGTAGGGGCGACCTCTGTGTCTGCCCTTTGTTCGCATAAATAGATATTAATGATTTTAAAAAACCCGTTTCAATCCCCTTTATATCGGGTCAATGTGAAATAGGTGCAGTATGCTAGACAACATCATAACAGACGTTTCAATCCCCTTTATATCGGGTCAATGTGAAATTTAATGTAATCTGTAAAAAGATTACAGACGTTGTTTCAATCCCCTTTATATCGGGTCAATGTGAAATCTGATGAGGTTTACGAGAAGATGAACTTCTTAGAGGTTTCAATCCCCTTTATATCGGGTCAATGTGAAATAGCTATTGATACCGAGAAATAGCCATTCTGAAACTTAAACTAAACTTTGTTGTCGTGAGACAGTGAAATGTTAAAAATCTTATCTCAAAAAGCTGAGATATTTGTGACGTTTTAATGCTTTATTATAGCTAAAGTTTCTTTAATCTATTAGCTTAAATACGCTTCTAAAAGCCCCAAAGCCTTTCTATCTGCTCCACTTAAAGCTAAATCATGAATCTCATCTATGGTAAAATAGTTTTTTTGCTCTTTATTTTTAACTAACACTACCCTAGCCTCTAAAGTAAAATGCGTATAGTGTTGTTTAAATTCTCCTAGTTCTGTCATATTTTTAGTTATGTTAAACACTTCTTCTTGTTTAAAACCCCAAAGTCCCGAGAGTAGTCTTTCATCATTTTTATTTAAGGCGTATTGGTTATTTTGATGATAAATAACTAAAGTGCGTTTACGTATGGGCTTTTTCGCTTTTTTCTTTTTAGTAGGGTAAAGCAGAGGTTCATCTTTTCCTTGACACAACGAGACAAAAGGGCATTGCTCACAAAGAGGATTTTTATGCGTACAGATGAGTGAACCAATGTCCATCATGGTTTGGTTGTAGATGTAGGCATTATTTTTGTCATAGAGTGCATACGCCATTTCCCAAAGCTTTTTTTCATTGGCTTCTTTTACAGCGAAGAAACGATAAAGAATGCGTTTGACATTGGCATCAAGAATGGGCAAAGGTTCATTAAAAGCAAAACATGCCACAGCGTGAGCTGTTGATTTACCTATGCCTGAGAGTTGTTCTAAAGCTTGGGCATTATTAGGAAGTATGCCTTGTGTATCTTGTGCTGTTTTATGTAGGTTTCTAGCACGAGTATAGTAGCCTAAACCCTCCCATGCTTTTAAAACATCATCTACAGGGGCATTGGCTAGCTCTTTTAAAGTGGGAAATTTCTCTAAAAATTGAAAATAAAAACGCTCTAAAACGGTTTTGACTTGGGTCTGTTGTAACATAATCTCGGAGAGATAAATTTTGTAAGGATTTTGAGTGCTACGCCAAGGCAAGGTTACGCGTCCATATTGCTGATACCATGTTGAAATGTTTTGATGAATTTGCTTATAAGATTTTTTTTGCATTAAAATAGAAGAGAAAACGCTTATCTTACAGATAAGCGTTTTAAAATATTAGCCTCTTTTAGAAGCTCTTTTACACTCATTTACAAAGTGAATGGCATTCTCCACAGGCACATCTGGTAAAATTCCATGACCTAAGTTAAAGATATGTCTTCCCTCTTTCATGGTGTTTGCCAATGATTCAACACACTCTGTAGTCGCTTCTTTAGAGTAAAGACGGCAAGGCTCCATGTTTCCTTGGAGTACATATTTGTCTCCTAAATACTCTTTTGCCAATGCCATAGGCGTTCCCCAATCGACACCAAAGACATCAAAGTTTCCGTAAACTAAACCACGCTCAATAAACGCAGGAACACCTTTTGGAAACATAATAATTGGTGTATCTGGGAACTTAGCTTTTAAATGGTCACAGATCTCAACCATATATTTCCATGAAAACTCATCATAAACGCCAGGTTCAATCGCGGCTGCCCATGAATCAAAAATTTGAACGACATCAATTCCTGCTTCTATCTGTTTTTCCATGTAGTATTTGACTACTTGGGTCACTTCATGTAAAATATTATGTAAAAGCTCAGGATTAGAATACATCATCTTTTTACATAGATTATAGGTTTTAGTTCCTTGTCCCTCTATCATGTAAGTCGCCAAAGTCCACGGTGAACCTGTAAAACCAATGAGTGCTATGTCATCATCTCGCTCATCAAGTTGTGTTCTAAGAAGCTTAATTGTCTCATAGACATAAGTGAGTTTAGAAGCAGCCTCTTCTCCACCAATTAATCTGTCTAAATCTGCTTGGCAAGTAAGTGGGTCTGAAAATTTTGGACCTTCTCCTTTAACAAAAGACAAATCCATACCCATTTCATCTGGAATGACCAAAATATCTGAAAACAAAATAGCAGCATCAACGCCTACAATGTCCAATGGTTGAAGGGTTACTTCAGCAGCCATTTTAGGGTTATGGCAAAGGCTTAAAAAGTCCCCTGCTTCGGCTCTTACTTTCATGTACTCTGGCAGGTATCGACCTGCTTGTCTCATCATCCATACAGGAGTGTATGGGGTCTCTTTGCCTAAACAGGCATCTACGAAAATTTTACTCATTAATGATTACTCCCTTTATGTAAAAAATATAAGGCTATTGCCAATGCTAAAATAGATACAGCAAAATAGACCAAATCTAATGCGCCACTATAATCGGTAAAAAGAACTCTTTGGAAAAAGTTCACCACCAAAACCATGACAATTACTTTTCCAAGTTTATCTTTTAACTCGTCGAGTGAGTGTATCTCCAAAATTTTAGAAGCACCCTGCTCTTTTGCCACATCTATCTCAGAGATAAACAGCTCATAAAGCCCAAATCCAAAAAGAAACATGACCACTGCCATAAGATATAAATCAACAGCACCAATTAATCCACCGACAATAATTTCATGAAATTTTTCAGGGTGTAGGTGATTAAGATAGGTATGAATAACTTCTGCCACAACTCCCCAAACATCAACCGATGCCACAATGAAAAGGGCAATCCCCCCTAACATTGAGAAGATAACGGCTAAAAGTACAAAAAATCTTGTGTTCCACAAAAAACTCTCAAACACTTTTTCTACTAATCCCATTTAAGCCTCCAATGCTATCCACTTTTGAGCAATACGTACTGCATTGGTTGCTGCCCCTACTCTTACTTGATCAGCTACCCCCCAAATGTGTAAGATATTTGGTGAAAAAATATCTTTTCTAATACGCCCAACATAAGTCTCATCTGTATCGGTGGCTGTCATTGGCATTGGGTATTCATTGTTCTCAATGTCATCAATTACCGTTACATTTTCAAAAGCATCTAAAACTTCTCGTGCTTTTTCCACAGAGACATCTACCCCCTCTTCAAAGGTAATGGTAATGGCTTCAGAGTGCGAACGTAAAACAGGTACACGCACACAAGTGGCACTCACTGCAAACTCTGAATCCATTATTTTATTGGTTTCATTAACCATTTTCATCTCTTCTTTGGTGTAACCATTTTCTTGGGGAACATCAATATGAGGAATAACATTTAAAGCAATTTGATGGGCAAAAGCTTCTGCTTTAGCGTCCCCTAATTTAAAGGCAAAGAAATCTTGCATCTGTTGAACCAGTTCTTCCATTCCTGCTTTTCCAGCCCCTGATACGGCTTGATAGGTTGAGACATCTACTCTTTTAATACCATATAAATCATGTAAGGGTTTAAGCAGTTGTACCATCTGAATGGTAGAACAGTTAGGATTAGCAATAATCCCTGTATCTTCCCAAAGCTCAATGTCTTGTGGGTTTACTTCAGGAACAACCAAGGGAACACGTTCCATCATTCTAAAATGTGAAGTGTTGTCAATAACCACGGCTCCAGACTCTACAGCATATTTTGCATATTTTTCAGAGATACTACCACCAGCAGAGAAGAAAGCAATGTCAATGTTACGTCCTTTAAAAACTTCTTCTGTAAGCTCTTCAATACAGTGTTCTTCTCCTCTAAATTCAATCATTGTTCCAGCAGAATTTGCTGATGCTAAAGGGAGTAGTTCACCAATGGGAAATTTAACCTCGTCTAAGACTCTAAAAAGCTCTTCGCCAACAGCACCACTTGCTCCGACAACAGCCACATTATACTGTTTCACATCAATCCTTTGTTTTTTTAAATTTTATATTTTACTAATTTTAACAAAATGGGTGTGAGTCTATGCTTTTAAAGATTTTTTTTTGAGGTTTTAAGAGGAATTTTACATTTTAGTAGCGTGAGCCGTTAGACTTACTTAATAATTATATGCCTAAGTTCAATGAAGTTTAGGCACAAGTATAGAGATGTTCACTCTCTTCAAGAATGACCACTTTTAGATTATCTTCACAGTAGTACTCTGACTGAGGTAAACTGCTATTTATATTTTCTTCTACGGTTTCTGCCAATTGACTTAATTCATACTCAAGTAATTCATCTTCTGTCATTCTATAATCATCATCTGCAAAAACGATGGTTTCTATGTTATCAATCATACGAATAGTATAATTCTCACTATCATCGTTAATTGTAATCTTTTTAAATTCTTTATTCTCTTCTTTTTTTTCTTTTTCTATTTTTTGATTATCTATGGAGGCTAAATCAATCATACAAAATCCAGTACTACAATTAGATGCTGATAAATTCAATGAAAATAATGCGAGTGATAGTACAGTTGTTGTTAAAAAATTCTTGTTCATAATTATCCTTTTGTATGTAGCTATAAGTATTATGGCGTATATAAAATAAAATTACAAGATTTTTTTAAGCTTTTTTTTAATTGTGAGCAAATAATGACTTTTTAAATACCATTTATAATAATAAATAGCATTTAAAAATACTTAACTAATAAATCAAAAAGAATATGTTTTTAAATGTTTTTATTTTTTAAAAACATAAAAAAAGTATAGACTTAGTATAACTAAGTCTATAGATGAAGATTAAAGGATTTTATTCTTCTTCATCATTGTCTAAAATAATATCTTCATTGACCACATCTGGCTCTTCAATTTCTTCTTTTGGACACTTTGCCATGCTTACAACGGTGTCTTTTTTCTCAACATTCACCACAATGACCCCTGAAGTGTTTCGTCCTGCTTTACGAATGCTTTGCATATCGACACGTATCATCTTACCAATTGAAGTCAGACACATCATGTCTTTGTCCTCTTCTACAAGCACAACACCCACAACATCACCTGTCTTTTTGCTAAGTTTCATAGAAATCACACCTTTACCTGCACGACTCTGCTCTCGGTACTCTGAAGCAGTGGTACGTTTTCCAATCCCTTTTTCACTTAACATCAGAAGTTCACTCTCTTCATTGTCAATGGTAGTTGCTCCACAAACATAGTCATCTTCTATTTTAAACTTAATGGCAGTAACCCCACGTGCTACCCGTCCTATCTCTCTTGCATCTTCAACTTTAAATCGGATACATTGACCTTTTTTAGTGGTTATAAAGAGCCATTTAGTCTCAGGCATTACAATTTTAGCCGTAACAATTGCATCATCTTCATCTAAGTTAATGGCTCTTACCCCATTGGTTCTAATGTTTGAGTACTCTTTTAAATTGGTACGTTTGACAATTCCATTTTTCGTAAAGAATGCTAAACCTTTGTCTTCATTAAAATCAGTCGTAGGAATAATCGACATAATTTTTTCATCAGCTTTAAGATTAATGAGGTTTAGAACAGCTCGACCTTTAGCTGTTCGGCTTCCCTCTGGAATTCTATAAACTTTTAACCAATAGAGTTGTCCCATGTCCGTTACAAACATAAGCGTGTCATGCGTAGAAGAGATAAAGAACTGCTCAATAAAGTCATCATCATGCGTAGTAACGGCAATTTTCCCCTTACCACCACGTTTTTGTTTCTCATACTGTTTCACAGGTACACGTTTAATGTAGCCTCTATGGGTAATGGTTACGACCATTGGTTCATTAGGGATTAAATCTTCAATGTCAATGTCATCATAATCATCAATAATCTCTGTACGACGTGGTGCTTTAAAATTCTCACCAATCTCTTTGAGTTCATCGACAATAAT
>JALSQB010000240.1 GCA_026985655.1 Campylobacteraceae bacterium
ATAAATTTGTAGCAGTAGCCTTTTCTTCTTGAAGGTTTGTTGTTCCTTCTGTACTTTTTTCTGTTACTTCTTCTTGTGTTTGAACTTTTTCTTTTACTTCTTGCTTGCTTACTTCGGGTTGAAGTGTAGCTTTTTTATTTGAATTATTTGTTTCCTCTTGAAGCTTATTTTCAGTGACTGTTTCTTGCGTTGTTTTAGATAAAGCATCTGAATTTGAGGAATTTTTCATAGTGGTGTAGCCAAAGTATCCAGCAATGGCTAAAACCATAAGAATCAAAAGCGCAATAAGTTTACCACCAAACCCTTTCTCTTTTGGTTGAATAAATGATTTTAACTCCGATTCTTTCGTTTCATTTTTGTAATAGTTATTGTACTCATCTTGATTGTACTCATCTTGATTTAACATCTTTTCTCCTTTGATTGTGTTAAGTGTTAATTTTATTTTGGAATAACAGTATTAAATCCTAAAATTTCCCAATACTGCATTCCACCTCGATAGTATTGAATTTTGGACTTTGGATAACCTAATTTAATTAGATTATGCATAGCACGTACTCCCTGTTGGCACCATGGTCCATTGTCAAAAATTAATAACTTTTTAGCAGAACTAAAGTCCCACGATTTCTCATTTTTAGTAACATTTAAAAGGCTAAAAATTTGCTTAATATAGCGTTCTCCTTTTTGAGAAGAGAGTATGGAAAAAGGAATGTTAACCGCACCTGGAATGGTTCCTGCTTTGTTCCATTTTGGCATACGTGCATCAACAAGTACCCCATCTTTTGAGGCGACTTCTTTTTTTAAAAAGTCAAGTACATCTAGTTCACTTACTGTTTCAATTCCTTTAATAGGTTGAAAAGGTTGAATTGAAAAGGGAGGTGCTACTCTTGAGGTTTTAGAGTATGAGTTTGTTAGTTTATGTTTGGTATCTTGTATTCGTTCAATGCGTACAGTTTTACCTTCTATTTGAATATCAACATAAGGTAAATCTTTTGTAATATTTACTTCCCCTGCACTTAGAGGCAGGTAGAGTAGGGTAAGTAGGACTATTTTATTAAGTGGAAATTTATTTTTAATCATGTAAAGAACTCCTATTTTCTTAATGTGATGTATCTTTATTTATTCTAGCTGAAACTATCTTAGTAAAATATGAACTTTTTATAATAGTTTAAATTATATTTTTTTTTATTATAGTAAAATATTAGTTCTATTAAATAAAGGTAGCCATATGTTGAAAAATATCATAGGATTAGGTGTTGCAGGAAATTTCGCTCATCACTTAAAACAAGCAGGGGAAGAGAAAGATTTTGAAAAAGTAGTAACAAAAGAAGCAAATGCTCCAAAAGGAATTTTTCCTTTTTATTTGCCAAATTCTCAAAGCTTTTTAGGTCGCTATCCTATTGGAAATGAGATTTTAGAATTACCAAAATATGAAGCCAATGCCCAAGTTGAGCCTGAAGTGGCTGTTTTATTTGAGATTATTTATGATGATAGTTTTAAGGTCATAGATTTAAAGGCTAAAAAATTTACAGCATTTAATGATTGTACCATTAGAAAAGAGGGAGCAAAAAAAATCTCTGAAAAAAAGTCTTGGTCTGCTAACTCTAAAGGCATTGCCAAAGCGTGGATAGAGATTGATAAATTTGAAGAGGGTGGGGTGATGGATAATTTTCATCTCTGCTCTTTTGTGAAACGTGATGGGGTTTTGCATGAGTATGGGGTCGATGCACCACTTTTGGGCTACAGTTATTTTTACAAAAAGTTAGAAGATTGGCTCATTGAGAAGATGAATGAACAGAAAGATTTTGCTGTTTTAGAAGATATAGCTGAACATCTAAAAGTATGTGGCTACCCTAAAGAAACATTAATCTCAATAGGAGCTACGGCGTATGCTCCTTTTGGTGAAAAAAATTATCTACAAAAAGATGATGAAATTTATGTGGTAGTTTACGATAAAAGAGAAAGTTCAGCAGATATAGAACCTGCTGAAAATAAAATTATATTACATCAAAAAGTGGTCTAGGCTTAAGACCTACTTTTAAACCACTCTTTGACATTGGAAAATGCTGATTCAAATTTAGAAGTATGAGGTTTACTTTCAACGCCAAAGCTCTCTTGGAGTTTTCTTAGTAGCTCTTTTTGCTCATCGTTAAGTCTTTTAGGATAGACAATTTTAATTTGTGCAACAAGTTGCCCTTTTCCTCCACCATGAACATCGGCAACTCCTTCATTTCTAAAGGCAAACTGTGCTTTGTCTTTTGTTCCTACTTTTAACTCTAATTCTAACTCTCCATCAAGTGAGGGAATGGTAATATTGTCTCCTAAAACTGCTTGGGTAAAGAAGACAGGAACTTCAATATAGACATTAACCCCATCTCGTACAAAGTGTTCATCTTGGGCAACATCAAAGGTTAAATAGAGGTCACCTCGTCGTCCATTTTTACTCTCATTTCCGTACCCTTGTGCGCGTAAACGGTTACCTGTATCTACGCCTGCTGGGATTTTAATGGTGACAGTATCTGGTTCTTCATGGTAGCCTCTACTTGAACAAGCACCACAAGCAGAGGCAACTTTTTGCCCCTCTCCATGACATTTTGGACATGCTTGAGCAAAGGACATAAATCCTTGTTTCATGACCACTTGCCCTTGACCATTACAGTAGTCACAAGTTTCTAGTTTTCCACCTTCTGCTCCTGTTCCATCACAATCATCACAAGCAACTTTGTATTTGATGTCAATTTTTTTCTCACAGCCAAAAACTGCTTCATTAAATTTTAAAGGAAGTTCAATTTCAAAATCAAGGTTATACTTTTGGCTTGGGTCACGTCGTTGTTGGCGACCTCCACCGAAGCCTCCTCCACCACCAAACATGGAGTTAAACATGTCCATAATATCGTCCATGTTCTGACCTCCACCGAAGCCTCCACCCATGCCTTGACCCTCTAGTCCTGCTTTTCCATATTGGTCATAGATAGCACGTTTATCAGCATCTTTTAAAACCTCATAGGCTTCTGAAAGTGTTTTAAATTTCTCTTCTGCTTCTTTGTCATCAGGGTTACGGTCTGGATGGTACTTCATGGCAAGTTTACGGTATGATTTTTTAAGTTCAGCTCCACTACAAGTACGGCTTACTTCTAAAATTTCATAATAGTCTATTTCTGTCATTCATTGCTCCAAATTATTATTGTATAAATATTGGGCGAATTTTAGCATAATTTTTGCTATAATCGCTAATAAAAAATGTGATAATTTTAGGAGCTAGTTTATGGTGAAACATATCGTAATGATTGATTTTAAAGAAGAGAATAAAAAAGAGAATATGCAAAAAGTAAAAACCATGCTTGAAGCATTAGTAGAGAAAGTGCCAACGCTTAAAAGCATGGAAGTGGGCATTAACTTTTCGCAAGAAGAGCGTGCTATGGATTTAAGTCTTTACACTACTTTTGAAGACCAAGCAGGGCTTGAAGCCTATGCCATACACCCTGCTCACTTAGAAGTATTAAGTTTTATTAAGTCCGTAGCCACAGGTTCTAAAGTTTCAGATTATGTCGTGTAAAGATGAAAAAATATAAAATAGAAGCTTTTGAAAATTTAGTATCAGCTTTTCAAGAGTTACCTAGCATTGGAAAAAAATCTGCCATTCGTATGGCATATAACATCGTGATGGAAAACAGCTTTGCAGGAATGAAACTAGCCCATGCCATAGAAGAGGGGGTCAATAACATTCAGCGTTGTAAACAGTGCCACAACATGAGTGAAGATGAACTCTGTTTCATCTGTGCTGATGAGTTTCGTGACAACTCCACACTCTGTATTGTTCAGAGTGCTAAAGATATTATTACCATTGAAGAGAGTGGGCAGTATAAGGGCATCTATTACATCGTTACAGAGCTTCAAGATTTAGATGAGTACCATTTGCGTGATGCAATTAAAGGGATTGAAGAGGTGATTTTTGCTTTTCCTCCCTCACTGGCGACTGACACCATGATACTCTACATAGAAGACAAACTCTCTAACAGCAACATAAACTTCACCAAAATTGCCCAAGGTGTCCCCACAGGGGTTGATTTGGATAATGTTGATGTACTTTCATTGTCACGAGCAATGGAATCTCGCGTAAAAATTTAGGAGAACAAAATGAAAAATATTATTTTAATTATGAATGCCATTGTGCTAATGCTAACACTTTCCATAGTGATATTACCTAATATGTGGATGATTTCCGTAGTAGGAGGAGCAGACGGTTTAAAAGGGGTTGCATTTCCTGTGATTTGGACAGTTTATGCTGTGAGTGTTTTTGTAACGGCTGGCTTTACTTTTTCTTGGTTAATTAAAGGGGGAAAATAGCGATGAAAAAAATAGTATTATTTCTTATTATGACATTGGTAGTAATAGCCTATGATTTTGGAAATATCCCAAAAGTAAAAGTGGTTGATATTCCAAAGGGTAAAATAACCATGGTTCAGTTTGGAAAAACAGAATGCATTTGGTGTGAACAGATGGCACCTTATCTTAAAGAGATAAACGCTAAATACCCTAAAACACCTATTTATTATGTCAATACAGACAAAGATATTTTAGGTGCGATTAACATGAACATCTCCGTGCTTCCTGCTTCTGTTTTTTTAGATGAAGAGGGCAAAGAGATAGGACGACACGAGGGCTATCTTCTCCCCGAACAGATTATGGAACTATTAAGAAAATATGGGGTTTTGGTGGAGTAAGGTACGCTATGCTTATTGTTGGTGCGATGGCAATCGCCCAAAGGCTAATGTATGCTATAATAATTAAAAAGAATAGGAGTTAAAATGCAATTATCTATCAATTTACCTGACAATATCTTTTTTGGTATCAATCAAACCGAACAGAGTTTAAGTGAGATGTTAAAAGAAAAACTTGCTTTAGAGTTGTATAAATCTTCTCAAATTTCTATAACCCAAGGTGCAAAAATAGTTGGCTTAGATATTTATGAATTTATGACACTCCTTAAAAAGAACAAAATAGAAGTGATTGACGATTATGATATAGAAGATGAAGTAGCTATGGCTAAAAGGTTATTGGCATGATAATTGGTGATAGCTCTGCTTTAGTAGCATTGTCTATTATGAACCGATTGGATTTGTTAGAAACTATTTTTGGAGAGATTTATGTTCCAGAAGCTGTTTATGATGAGGTTACCATCTCCTTTAAACCACAGAGTGTGGCACTTAAAAACTTTTTAGCTAATAAAATTATTTCTGTAGAATTGAATATTACGCAAATTGGGCTAGGTCAAGGAGAATTAGAAGCTATTGCTCTTTATAAAGATAAAAATGCAAAATTTTTACTCATTGATGATAGACGAGCTAAAAAGTTTGCAAAACTCAATAATGTTAATGTCATTGGTTCTTTAGGGGTGATGGTTTTGGCTAAAGAACTAGGAAAAGTTAAGAGTATTAGAGAAGATTTAGAGAAATTAAGAAATTCTGATGTCTTTATTTCGGAAAACTTAATAGCGAAAGTTTTAAGTAGTGTTGGAGAGTAGGGTAGGAAAATAGATGACCATTAAAGAAGCAATACTAAAATCATTAGAAGATAAAAAGAGTTTAATGACGCATTGGGATATACTTGAAGATATTCAAGATAAAAACTATTGTGAGTTAAAGTCAAAAACACCTGAATTGACCATATCGGCTCTTTTAGGTGACTTTATTAGAAAGGGTGATAGTAGAGTTAGTAGAATAAAAAAACCTGAAAACTACTATGAATATTATTTAACTAGATATAAAGATGAACTCACGTTAAACAAAAATAGTGAATCTCCTAAAAACATAGTAATTAATAACTACTATGAGCGTGATTTACACCCTCTTTTAGCCTCTTATTTAAACTCTAAAAATATATTTTCTAAAACTATTTTTCATGAAGAGTCGAACAGAAAAGATAGTAATCAAAAATGGATACATCCAGATATGATAGGTATTGAGTTTTTATCACTTAAAACAGAAGTAACTCAAGAGTTTATTAAAGCACTCAATATTACCGATACCTTTAAAATGACCTCCTATGAATTAAAAAGAGAGATACAAACAGACCATGAGTTAAAAAAGAGTTATTTTCAAGCTGTATCAAATTCAAGTTGGGCAAACTA
>JALSQB010000241.1 GCA_026985655.1 Campylobacteraceae bacterium
TTCCTGCTCCGATGTATTATTTGATTGATAAGCTTATTGAGCAAAAGTTAAGCTATTCACTCTATGAGCTGACACCTGAACTTATCTTTTTTATTCCCAAAGCAGAATTAGTTAAAATTGGAAAAAAATTACCTCCCTATACAGGTAGAAAAATTAAAAAGGGTCAAGCACTTTTTTTAATTAATGCTATTACTTTGGCTAAAGTTGCAAAAGCTAAATCTATTGAATTAGAAGATGATGATGTTATTGCTATTTTATTTCGAGATTCTGATGGAACAAATAGCACCTCCAAAGGTATGTGGGAAGAGAAAGTAGCCTCTATTGAAAATGGTTTTAAAATGGAGAAGTTTACACGAGGTGTTGCTATGGTTCCTAAACCAAAATCAGAATCTTGGTTAATCTGTGCCTTAAAAAACAAGCCTTATGAGAATTGCGAAGAGTTAGAGGAGAGGTCAGGTAATGATAAATCGCCCAATAATCTAAAAGATGAGTTAGATAGTTTCAATATATCTAATGATGAAATTAATGAGATGATTCAAAATGGACAGATAGAGATAGATAAAATTGATATGCCAAGTTTTCAATATTTTTCTGAAAAATTAAAAGAGTTACTATAAAATGAAAACCTTACCCCCAGAATGGCAAAAGCAACGTGCTGTGCTTATGGCATTTCCTCATAAAAATTCAGATTGGAACAGTAACTTAAATTCTGCCCTTGTTCCTTTTATTCGTATTGCACAAGCGATTGCTTACACTACGCCTGTATATATTATTTGTGATGATAAAGAGGCGATTAGTGGGCTTTTTTGTTCTCCTCGTAATTTGAGCTTTATTGAGATAGATACCAATGATACTTGGATACGGGATTATGGTTACATTTCGGTGCTAGAAAATGGGGAAGTGAAACTTTTGGACTTTGCGTTTAATGCTTGGGGTGAGAAGTTTTCCTTTGCGTTGGACAATGAAGTTAATAAAAAGTTGCATAAAAAAGGCTATATGGGTGTTACACCACTTGAGACTATTGATTTTGTGTTAGAGGGTGGGTCGATTGAATCTGATGGATTGGGGACAATTATGACTACTACGGCTTGTTTGTGTAATGCCAATCGTAATGGTGGATTAAGTCGTGATGAGGTTGAAGCAAAACTAAAAGCCTATTTAGGGGCTAAAAGGGTTTTGTGGCTTGAACATGGTTATTTGGCTGGAGATGATACGGACAGTCATATTGATACTTTGGCTCGGTTTGTGCGTGAAGATACGATTATGTATGTTCAATGTTTAGATGCAGAAGATGAACATTATGTAGCACTTAAAAAGATGGAAGAGGCGTTAAAAAAGTTTAAAGATAGTGAGGGAAATTTTTATAATTTACTGCCTCTACCTTTGCCCTCGGCGAAATATGATGTAGATAATAATCGTCTTCCTGCTACTTATGTGAATTTTTTAATAACAAATGGAGCATTGATTTATCCTACTTATAGTGTGGAAGAAGATAAGGTAGCACATAGAATATTTAAAGATTTTTTTGAAGCTAGAGAGATAATTCCTGTAGAGTGTTCAAGGTTAATAGAAGAGGGAGGGAGTCTTCATTGTTCTACGATGCAGATTCCTTTTTAAATGTTTGAAGTAGCAGAGTACATAGGCATTATAGCCTTTGCAATTAGTGGTTTTTTTGTGGGGGTTCGTGCTAAATTAGATTTTTTAGGGGTACTTATTTCTGTCTTTTTAACGGCTTTTGGGGGTGGGGTAATTCGTGATATTATTGTAGATAAAACGCCTTATGTCTTTACGCATTCAATGCCTGGTATTATTGTGGTTTCCCTTATGGTGACACTTATTGTTTTTAAATTTCATAAAAAACAAAGCATTGAAAATCGACCACTTTTTATTGTGAGTGACTCCATTGGTTTGGTCTCTTTTAGCATTACGGGTGCATTGATTGCCTTAGAATCAGAGGTCAATTTAACAGGAGTTTTAATTCTCTCTTTTATTACAGCTGTCGGTGGAGGGATTACGAGAGATGTGATTATCAATGAAATTCCTTTTGTGTTTAAGACAGGATTTTATGGAACGGTTTCACTCTTAATTGGTGTTTTGATGTTTCTGTTTGATGCGTTTGAATTGGTCAATATTTATAGTATGAGTTTAGTATTTCTTTTAGGAGTCTTCATTCGGATTGTCGCGTACTATAAAAAATGGTCGATACCTTTGGTTTAATTTGCTAAAATTAGATAATTATTTAATCGTGAGAATTAAGGCGAAACTATGAACAAAGAAATTATTAAAATATTTGATACCACATTGAGAGATGGAGAGCAAAGCCCTGGTGCTTCGATGAATACTGAAGAGAAAATTCAGATTGCCATTCAACTTGAAAAGTTAGGCGTGGATATTATTGAAGCAGGGTTTGCTGCGGCTAGTCCAGGAGATTTTGATGCCATTGAGAAGATTGCACAACGGGTGACAAACTCAACGGTATGCTCTTTGGCAAGAGCGATTGATGCAGATGTTAAATCAGCAGGGGAGGCGATTGCTAAAGCCAATATGAAACGTATTCATACCTTTATTGCTACGTCAAAAATTCACATGGAACATAAACTTAAAATGACCCCTGATGAGGTGATTCAAAGAGCCGTGCGTGCTGTGAGTTATGCCAAAGAGTTTGTGGAAGATGTGGAGTTCTCTTGTGAAGATGCAGGGCGTTCAGACATTGGATTTTTAAAAGAGATAAGTGATGCTGTCATTGATGCTGGGGCTTCAACGATTAATCTTCCTGATACAGTGGGATACAAATTACCAAGTGAGATTGGTGAGATGGTTCGCATTATGAGTGACTATACAAAAAACAGAGCCATTATCTCCGTACACAATCACAATGACCTAGGTTTAGGGGTGGCAAACTCATTAGAGGCAGTACTCAATGGGGCAAGACAAGTAGAGTGTACCATCAATGGCTTAGGAGAGCGTGCAGGAAATGCAGCGTTAGAAGAGATTGTCATGGCATTGAAAGTGCGTTCTGATACTTTCGCTAACTATGAAACGAATATTAATACCCAAGAGATTTACCCTTCATCACGCTTAATTGCTAACATTACAGGGATTGAACCTCAACCTAACAAAGCCATTGTGGGGAAAAATGCCTTTTCGCATGAGAGTGGTATTCATCAAGATGGTATGTTGAAAAACCGTGAGACCTATGAGATTATGAGTCCTGAAAGTATTGGTTTAATTAAAGAAGATACTTTAGTGCTAGGAAAACACTCTGGACGGGCAGCCTTTAAAGATAAATTGGCAAAATTAGGTTTTACCTTAGAAGAGGAGGCATTAAATAAATCGTTTGAGCGTTTTAAACTTTTAGCTGACCGAAAAAAAGAGATTCATGATGCCGATTTAACAGCGTTGGTTACCAATGAAATGACCAAAGCGACACAGGTGTTTGAGTTGGTTTCTTTGCAACTGATGGACTGCTCCAACGGTGTACCAAGTGCTGTTGTTAAAATTAAAAAAGAGGGAAAAGAGATACTCGAATCAGGCATAGGTGCTGGAATGATTGATGCTATTTTTAAAACCATTGAAAAGATTTCTGGGCTACAAGGTTCACTCAAAGGCTACAAGGTTAAAGCAGTAACCGAGGGGAAAGACGCTTTAGCTTCAGTTACAGTCACCGTATCGTTTAGTAACAATGAACCTGCTATTATTGGTCATGGTTTACATGTCGATACGATGGTAGCTTCAGCTAGAGCTTACATTGGGGCATTAAACTCTTACCTTAGCATGGAGGGCATGTTAAAGAAGCGATAAGCTGATTTGCTCAACGATGCTATCGCTTTTTTCTATTTTTGTACATTTTTCTAAAGGCTCTTTGGAGGTAGATTGTTGATACGCTTTTGTATCAAAAGAGCTAATGGTGCTAACATTAATGGCGTTAAGAAGTTCTTTTTCTTCCGTAGAGCATTGCTCTAAATCTATGAAAATTACTTCAGCCCCTGCCACACGTGCTTCTAATGCTGTTTGAAAAGAGGCAGTAACAATTTTGCTTGAAGTACAAATTAAATCAATGTACTCTTCAGCTTCATGCAGTGTTTTAAATATTTTTGCCAAATCATCTTCATATTTGACATAAAAGTAGTGTCCAAGTAGCAGTTCCATAGGATTTTCTTTAAAGAAGTCAGCATGGCTTAGTATGGTTTTTTCAGCATCTGAATCTCCCAAAAAGAAAAGGGTACGTTGCTCTTTTTCTTTAGCTTCAAAATAGACATCATCTACAATAATCGAAGAAATATCTTGCTCCTCTTTAGCATTGAGGTGTAACATTATTTCGCCATGGATACTTTTGTCCTCACTACTTTGTGCAAAACGAAAAACTTTTTTAAAGTCGGAACAGTATTTGACCAAACGTCCGTGGTCATCTTCTGGCGAGTCGATAATAACCGAATCTCCTGTTACGGCAATGGCATCAATATCTTGAATGGTCTCAATGGTTACCGATTCAGGTACCCCAAACTCTCTGGCGACTAAACCTGCTCTAAAGTCATTGACTAAAAGCATGGTGTCTATGCCTTTGTCTCGAAGTTTATTTAAAATAACAGCTGATTTTTTAACACGATCCAAGCCATTTTTGTGTCCAGTAAATGCGTAGTAATATAACATTTTTTTATCCTTGCTTTCAAAAGTTTTTTACTTTATAGCCAATAATTTTATGGTAGAGCTTATTGTCCAGGATTGTATTCAGCATAATAGACACTTCCATCGGAAAAAGTGTTTACGGTTAATTTGGAAAAACGTTCCAAATAGTTCCAAAAATCATCTTTGATGCGTTGCTCCATATCCACTTTGCGTAGTGCCTCTTCCATACAACCTAGCCACTCATAACGCGATTTTTCATAGATGGAGAAGTCATCGTGAAGTCTTATCATATACTCATTGAGGTCTATTGTTTTATCGTCTTGTTCATAGACCTTTGGACCGCCACAAATTTGAATGAAAAATTTTGTATTTTTCTCTTTTATCTTTTCAAACTCCTCCTCTTCTTGGGGGAAAAAGTTGGCAATATCACTCTCATAAATAATATCGTAAAAATCATACATAAGCTTACGCATTCCCTCTTCTTCCCCAATGGCTTTGTAAAACTCTGGTGAAGGCATTGAAAAATCAACATTTTCCTCTCTGCTTACCTTGCTAACCTCATAACTCATATTATCACTCCTAATATTTTTTAAATCATTGCATTTTTTTACTTAAAAGGCTACACTTCTGTTATGATAAAAAAGATATTTCTACTAATTGTACTTTTCCCACTTTGGCTTTTTGCTAATATCACCGTAGGTGCTGAACGAACCGATGATTACCTCCCACTACTTAAAGGTAAAAATGTCGCACTGGTGGTAAATCAATCCTCTTTGGTCTATGGGGAACATCTGGTAGATGCCCTTTTGTCTCAAAAGATAAATGTGGTGAAAATCTTTGCACCTGAACATGGCTTTCGTGGTAAAGCAGATGCAGGACAGCATCTTAAAAATGGTGTTGATGCACAAACAGGTTTGCCCATTGTTTCGCTTTATGGAAAACATAAGAAGCCCACACGTGCTGACTTGAAAAATATTGATGTGTTAGTTTTTGATATTCAAGATGTAGGGGTACGTTTTTACACTTATCTCTCTACGCTTCACTACATTTTAGAGGCAGGAGCTGAAAATAACATTGAAGTAATTGTGCTTGATAGACCCAATCCCAATGGGGCTAGGATAGATGGGGAGGTGTTGAATTTAAACTATAAATCTTTTGTTGGAATGCACCCCGTACCCATACTTTACGGCATGACCATTGGGGAATATGCCTTGATGATAAACGGTGAGGGTTGGCTCAAAGGGCATAAAAAAGCCAAGTTAAAAGTAGTAAAGCTTGGAGAGTATCGGCATGATGCGTATTACGCTTTACCTGTCAAGCCTTCTCCAAATTTACCTAATGATTTGTCGGTCTATCTCTACCCCTCGTTGGCATTTTTTGAGGGAACAACTTTCTCAGCTGGACGAGGAACAATGCAACAGTTTCAGCTCTATGGTTCGCCTTACTATACGAAGAAAAA
>JALSQB010000242.1 GCA_026985655.1 Campylobacteraceae bacterium
ATGATTTCTGCTAGAGGTTCTAAGGCTTCTTTGAGTGCCAAAAGAGCAGGAGAGTCAAAGCCATCATCATTGGTTATTAGGATTTTTTTAGATTTTATAGTATTCATGGTGTATGGTAGTGTATGTAGGGTTAAGTTTTAATTACTTACTACTCACTCTAAGACAATATTAGATAAGTTATGTTAATATCAAGATATATTTAAGGAGAAAGAGATGAAGTCTGTTAGTTTATTATTGCTGATAACAAGTAACATTGTAATGGCAAACAATTTATTATGTCGTGATACGAAGGCGTATGTTTATGAAGATAAAGCACAAAAATCAAACTATGAGAACTGTAAAAGAAATGGTATGACATGGTGGTATAACATTGAAAAAGAAGGTGTAATTAAATCTAAAGTTAATTTTGTAGATGACAAAGAAGAAGGGCTTTATACCTCTTATCATGACAATGGAAAAGTTAAATTGACTGTTAAATATACGCATGGACAAAAAGATGGTGTACAAAAAATATATTATGATAATGGTCAGCTTGGTGAACAAGTAAAATATGTTAATGGTCGTCGAGAGGGTTTACTCATAGAGTGGGATGAAGAGGGATTTAAAACTTCTGAAGTTTTTTATAAACATAACTATAAAGTAGGGATTAAAAAATATTTTGATCATAAAGGGAAAGTAATAAAAACCGAAGAGTACAAAATGGATAGAAATCCTGTAATGCTTAAGTTGTTAAAAGAGAAAAGAAAAGAGATTCTTGTTGATTTGTCCAAATATGGATTAATGCCTAAAACAGCTTCTAAAGAAGAGAGAATGCGTTAGATTTACGCTCTCCTTTCTCTCTATCTCTTCTCAATAAGCGTGACTGCATCATAGGTATTTTTTGTTACAAAATTTGCATTTTGATGTAGTTCATTATCTTCTCCATACCCACAAAGCACAGCAATACTGGTAATATTTGCTTCTTTTGCTGAGAGTATATCGGAGATGGTATCACCAATCATATAGGAGTTTTTCTTGTCATAATTACCAATTGCATCTAAAGCTTTAACAATAGGTTCAGCATGAGGTTTTAGATTTTGGACATCTTCTGCACCTATTAAAACTTCAAAATAGTGCATCAGGTCAAAGTATTCAAGTAGTTCACGAGAGTATTGCCCTGTTTTGGTGGTGACAACACCAAGTCTTGCAAAAGTATGTGCTTTTGCTATGGCTTCTTTTACTTGGGGTAGGAGTACTGTTTTTTGAGTATGAATGGTTCTGTAATGCTCTTTATAGGCTTGCACATAGTCCATTTTGTTTTTTTCGTTTACACCCAATTTGACAAACATGATTTTAAGTGGTAAACCCACAAGGTTTTTGATGCTCTCATCTGAGGGTACATCTCCTCCACATTTTTCATAAGCTTTAGCAAAACTCTCTAAAATAGCTTCAGTTGAGTCAATGAGTGTACCATCTAGGTCAAAAAGAATAATCTTAGCGTGGAGTGGGGTCATCGTGTTGTTTCCTTTTAAAAATATATTGTGTATCATAGCAATTAAAGCTAAAAGATGCACTAATTATTATGATAGAAGAAGAATTTAGGTAAAATGCGAGAAATAAACTCATCTGTTTAAGGAAAACACTACACATGTCTTGTCACAAATCATATATTACTACCCCTATTTATTACGTTAATGATGTTGCCCATATTGGACACGCTTATACTACTATTATTGCCGATACCTTGGCTCGATATTCACGACTTATTGGTGAAGATACTTTTTTCCTTACAGGAACCGATGAACATGGTCAAAAGATTGAAGAGGCTGCGAAGAAGCGTGGAGAAGATACACAAGCCTATGCCGATAAAATTTCAAAAACTTTTAAAGACCTTTGGGACGATTTTGACATCTCTTATGATAAATTCATACGAACAACCGATGAAGCACATAAAATTGGCGTTCAAAAAGCGTTTACAAAAATGCACGAAAAAGGAGACATCTACAAAGATACCTATTCAGGGCATTACTGTATCTCTTGTGAGACTTTTTTCCCTGAGACACAACTTGTTGATGAAGAATTTTGTCCCGATTGTGGTAAAAGTACCTCCATTGTTGAAGAGGAGAGTTACTTCTTTAAACTCTCTGCCTATGAAGATAAACTTTTGGAATGGTATGAAAATAACCCCGATTGCATCTTACCAAAGAGTAAAAGAAATGAAGTTATTCGTTTTGTAGAGGGTGGGCTTAATGACCTCTCTATTACCAGAACCTCTTTTGATTGGGGGGTTAAACTACCAAATGATTTTAATGACCCAAAACACGTGATGTATGTTTGGTTAGATGCGCTTATGAATTATCTAACAGCATTGGGTTACGGAACAGATGAATCCAACATGGACAAATATCCTGCACGGGTGCATCTAATTGGTAAAGATATTTTACGTTTTCATGCGATTTATTGGCCTGCCTTTTTAATGAGTCTTGATATGCCTTTACCAAAACACATTGGCGCACACGGTTGGTGGACACGAAATGGCGAAAAAATGTCTAAATCTAAAGGCAATGTGGTCAATCCTAAAGAGGTAGCAGATGCCTATGGTTTAGAAAATTTCCGTTATTTTATGCTTCGTGAAGTACCTTTTGGTGGCGATGGTGACTTCTCTCAAAGAGCCTTAATCGACCGAATAAACTCTGACCTTGGAAATGACCTTGGAAATTTACTTAATCGTTTAATTGGAATGAGTGG
This sequence comes from Campylobacteraceae bacterium, assembly GCA_026985655.1. Taxonomy (GTDB): domain Bacteria; phylum Campylobacterota; class Campylobacteria; order Campylobacterales; family Sulfurovaceae; genus UBA1140. The sequence continues at coordinate 2,728 of JALSQB010000242.1, forward strand.
AAAGTATTTTGAAGGGCGTGTTGAATGTGATTTGGTTTCTAAATATTATCAAGCTGAACTTGATGAGATGCAAGTCTCTTTAGATAAACTTGAACCGATGTTTTTTGAACTACAACTACACCGTTTCTTAGAAGAGCTTTGGCGACCACTAACCGTAGCTAACCGTGCCATTGATAAGTATCAACCATGGACGATGATAAAAGAGGGGAAAACAGAAGAGACCATGGCACTTAATGGGCTTATTGCGACTATTTTAGCCAAAGTTTCGCTCATGCTTCATGCTGTGATGCCTCAAACTACTGCAACCGTTTGTGAAGCATTAGGATTTGAGATTACGCCAGAGAATTTTGAAAACATCATTAGAAATGGTGCTATTTTAGAGCCATTTGTTACCCAAAAGAGAGAACCACTTTTCCCCAGAATAGAAGAAGAACTTTTGGTTGATGCACGTTTAGAAGCCTTGAAAAAAGAGCAAGAAGAGGCAGAAGCCAAAAAGAAAGCTCAAAAAGAGGCTGATAAAAAAGCTAAAAAAGAGGGTAAAGAGAAAGCCCAAGCTGAAGGGGTAGCACTCATTGGCATTGACCAATTTTTTGCGACTTCTCTTAAAGTAGGAACGGTTGTCAAAGCAGAAGAAGTACCAAAAAGTAAAAAACTTCTTTTACTACAAGTTGATTTAGGTGAAGATGAACCACGACAAATTGTCGCAGGAATTAAAGAGTGGTATAGTGCTGAAGAGATGTTAGACACCCAAGTTTGTGTGGTTGCCAATTTAAAACCTGCAAAACTTATGGGCATGATAAGTGAAGGTATGCTTTTAGCAGCTAAAGATGAAAATGGTTTGTGTATGGTTCGTCCAGAGAAACCAAAAACTAATGGAACACCAATAGGTTAGGGCTTGACAAAAATGAAAATAGAAGATTTATTAAATTTAACAGGGGGAGAGATAATCTCTGAACCCACCGTAACAGCCATTAATTCTGTGAGCGTTTACCCCTCAAAGATTGAGCAGGGTGATTTGTTTATCTCCAATGATGCAGAGGAGATAACCAAAGCCATTGAAAATGGGGCGTATGCGATTGTCTTTTCTGACAGTTCTATTAAGATTACTGATGCAGAAGTAGCTTGGATTCAAGTCAAAGAGATTGAAAATGCATCTTTTAAACTCATAAGATATGTGTTGATTTCAAGAGAGGCGAGTTTTTATCTGTTTAGTGAACATGAACTCTCTTTTATGCGAATGATTGTCACTAAAAAGTCTAACATTGAAGTACTCCCTAATGATTGGCGTAAAATGTTTGAAAAGATTTTAAACTCTGATGCGAAGATGTTTATAGGAACAGATGAGAAGCTTATGAAGACCATCAAGCCCGATGTAAGCATTTTAAACAAAGAGGCAAGTTGTGAGATTATCACCGATACGCTCTTTAAGACGACTTTTAAAATCAACAGCTACATCTATCAAGAGAAAGACATTGTTCCTTTTCATGTGGACATCTTACAGCGTGTGGTTGAGTTTTGTGACTTGCACCACTTGCCGTATGATTTAGATCGAGTTAAATATACCAAGCACTTTGTACCTGTCTTCATAGATGGTTTTTTAAATGTTATGGTACCTAGCAAGAGTGATAAAGTGGCAATTTTTACAGACAACTTACAAGACATCTACAAAGCACGTGAGTATGTACGTTACAATGGTGCATGGGTCAAAACCATTGTATTAACTCCTCCAAAAACCAAAGTAGATGGTGTTGATAGACCAAACTGGTACTTAGACATTGATGAAGCCCGAGATATTTTGAAAAATGCCTATTTTAACTATGCCTTTGTCTATGCCTTAGACAGAAGCATGTTACCTAAGATTAAAGAAGAGTATTCGTTGTTTGATTAGTTTTTGTAGGGTGAACCCCTACTTCTTTTTAATCTCTTTATGGACAATAGTCGTTAAACCAAGTAGTTTCCAACCTTGAAATCCTGAACGATAGTAACGCAATTTACTTTTTGGATAATGATACTTTAAAATACCTGTCATAAAGTGATGTGTTTGTCCACACCATACGCCATTACAATAAACTGCAAGGGTTTTGGCTTTTGAAAAATTCCATGTACCATCTTTATCAATGGTCATACCCAAGAGTTTAAATATTTGTTCAGCTTTACTTTTTGTTGCATGTAGCATGATAGGAAATGGAAGATTAATCGCAGAGGGAATGCTCTCCAATTCATACCAACTTTTTAGTCTAGCATCAATAATAACACCTGTTCCATCTTTAACTTCATGTTGCATAAAATTCAAAAGTTCAAGCTCTTCAATATTTTTAATTTCGGGGTCAATTTTAGTGGGTTGAACACAAAAAGGAGGACATGGTCGTGATGTTTTGGTGTAGTCATCTGTTAAACGATTGTTTACATCTTGTATTCGTTCAATTTTAACTTTCTTTCCTGAGTCTGTGGTATAGACATAAGGAATATCTTTTGTAATTTTTACTGTTACATTTTCTGCTCCAAGAAGTGAAGCAAAAAAAGGTAAGAGAAGTAGTTTTTTCATTAATATAACCTTTGTTTTTAGTTTTTATTTAATTTGGAATACGAACTTTCTGCCCAACATAAATACGGTCAGGTCGTGTAATCTCTGGATTAGCTTGGTATATTTTTTTGTATTCCATCACATTTCCATACGCTCTTTTGGCAAGTTTTCCTAAGGTATCACCTTTTTTAACAACAATAATTCTCATCTCATTTTCACGTGTCACAACCTCTTTTTTAAGATTTTGAGTATAGTTGATTTTTTTATCTTGACCTTCATCTTTTTCCTCAACATTTTGACTAATGGCTTCATTCGTAATATCTGTAATTTGATTAGCCAATTGACTTAGTGTATCAGAGCCTTTAACATCTTGAACATTCACTTTGTTGTAAACATCAATTTGTTTTTCTGTATTGTTTACATGGGTGTTTTCATCTATGTTCATCTCATTTAAAGATTTTTCTAAATCTGAAGAGACAGAATCTACTTCAGAGCTAGAGAGTTTATCCATTAATTCACCATCTTTTGTTGTTACAGTTTGTGTTTGGACATTTGTTTTCTCTCTTTTCTGATTCATCTGTTCTATAACGGCTTTAACCACATCTGCAATCTCTTTGGGAGACATTTTTGTGCTTTCTGTTGATACAGCTTTAACTACTTCTTCTTGAACAGTAGATAAATTTGTAGCAGTAGCCTTTTCTTCTTGAAGGTTTGTTGTTCCTTCTGTACTTTTTTCTGTTACTTCTTCTTGTGTTTGAACTTTTTCTTTTACTTCTTGCTTGCTTACTTCGGGTTGAAGTGT
>JALSQB010000243.1 GCA_026985655.1 Campylobacteraceae bacterium
TAATATTAAAAAAGATTTTTTTGGTACATTAGATGAGTTTAAACGAAAATATCCAAATTTCAGAGCTAAGAAAAAGTTACCTTTGGTACTCTTTATGCACGGTTCAGCAGGTTTATCTAAGGGAGAGATCTATAAGAAAAACGACAAGATTTTTATCTAAAGCTCTTACTGTACCAAATATCACTTCTCTCTCATAAGCATATCCATCCCATGCATCTAAATTGTAAGGTAGCTTGGTTTGTAATCTAAGCTCTTCTTGTGCTGTTAGTGTCCCACCCTGAAGATTTCTCATCTTAAGTGCCACAAGTTCTGCCATTAAAGTGTTTATTTGTCCAATGAGTGCATTATACTCTTCTTCTGTTTTTGCATAGTCTAGTTGCCCAATAGGTGCTAAAAGTTCTGCAGGTAGATACATTTTTCCCATAACTATCTGCTGTCCTAACACTTGCCCAGTTGCCGAAGAATCTGCAAGTTTATCTTTGAGCCAAGAGAGTTGTGTTTCTCCTAGTAGTACTTGGTCAGTCGAACTTACATCACCTATAAAACTTGTACCATCAAAAGCTCCTTGTGCATCAAAATATTTTGCATAACTCAACTGTTTTGTACGTGAATTTAAACGTGTCTCTAGCATATGTAAACTTACTAAATTTCCAAAATCAAAACTTCTATATATCTCTTTTTTATTTGTTATTGGGCGAATTGGTAGCCATTCAAAGTAAGCTTGAAGAGCCATTTCTACACGGGTACTCCATACGCCTTCACTTTCGTCATGGTTAGCTGCACCATCAACAAAGGCATCATTAGAAATTTCATGGTCATCCCACACAACAATCATAGGACAAGTAGCGTGAATGGCTTTGCTTCCCTTGTCTGTATGGTAAAGAGCATAACGCTTTCTATAATCTTCTAAAGAGATACACTCTTTATCATTATCACTTGGTAAAACTCTAGCTATTGCTTGTGCATTTTGTGTTGCATATGCTGGTGTGACACCATCTTTTTCAAACATACCATACTCATAGATGTAATCACCTAAATGTATCGATACATCTAATGCTTCTATCTTTGAAGCTTCCATATAGGCATTAAAATAGCCATTGGTATAGTTAGCACAGGAAAATACTGCCATTTTAACTTGGGAAACATCTCCCACAGGGAGTGTTTTTGTTTTCCCTATATCTGAAACCGTCTCTTCTGATTTAAATCGGTAGTAGTACACTGTTCCAGCATCTAAATCTTGTACATCTATCTTAATGGTATAGTCACGCTCTTTAGAAGTATTCAGCACTCCTTTTCTTATAATGTTTTCAAAGTTTTCATCAGATGCAACCTCATAATTAACATCAAAGATTTTATCTTCTGAGATACTCTCTTTTGGTGTTGCTCTTGTCTAAAGTATCACTTTGTCACTCAATGGGTCACCACTAGCCACACCATGGTCAAAACGAATAGGAATATAGTTTGTCTTTTTATCTTCTCCATAACCACTTAAAGCCGTTGAGACAAAAAGAGTTGTCGCACCAAGTGCCGATATTTTTAAAAATTCTCTTCTGTTTATTGGGTTCATGTTATTTCACCTCATAAATTGCAGTTGAGCCACTTGCTTGGTCTAGTACAGTAATTCCATCTAGTGTAGTTTTAGACGAACCTAGTTTTTTAAGTTTTGCATTAAAACTCTTAATACAATGTTCCGATGAATCTAAAGTAGTTACCTCTTCTGACTTTGCTTCTTTTCCCTCAACATAACGTACAAAACTCATTGCATAATCAAGGTAGGTATCAACACCTTTTCCTCTTTCATCTTGTACTGACTTAAATGTCGCATAGCCATCTTTTCCTGAAGCGATATAGCTGTTTGTAACAATCACATACATTTTATCTTTGTTTATAGTTGACCATGTACCTGTTGCTCTATCTTTTATTTCAAGGTTATAAATCCTATTATTTGCTTCTGCTGTTGTATCTATGTCATACTTAAGTCCATACGCATAAGGGAAAGAACCTGTTGAGCCACCATTATCAAGATAGTTTGTAAGTGCATCTTCTAACACCTGTTTAATCTCAGTTCCTTTCATCTCCAGTTCAAAGAGTGTGTTGGCAAAAGGAAGAAGCTCGTAAGCTGTTGCCATGGTTATCTCTCCTGCAGGAACAGAAATTCTTACTCCTCCAGCATTTTGGATACACGCATCTGCACGGTTACTTAGGTCATAAAATGATTTAGCTACTATTGGTGCTATCTGGCTACCTAGTGGCAATTCGCTACCATTGACATCTCCATAACTTACATTAGGTATTCTAATATGTTTTAAACTTTGCGTTGCTTTACCAATCACTTTTGCTTTTTCTTCATCTACTTTGTTTTTGTAACTCTCTATAACGGCTAAAGTTACTTCATCTTCATCAACAATTTCAAGACTTTTATTGCCATTGATAAGAGTGAGTATCTTCTCTTTCTCTATAGCATCAACTTCTACCTTGTCGCCATCAGAATTTTTTTGTAAAAATGTATCACCCATTAAAAGTATTGGACTACCAGAACAAGACTCTATGTTTCCATCTTTGTCAAACTTCACATCTAAGTTACCCAGTACTTTTGCATATTGACCAGCTTGAACAATACAAACTTTTTTGCTCTCTTTTGATGTTGCCATAGTTGGATAGTCACCCTCACTTGAGATAACATCTCCAAAATTTCCTAGAAATGTGTGTGAATCTCCACCTACTATCACATCTACACCATTGAGTTTTGTTGCCATCTCTTTGTCATATTTGTACCCTTGATGTGTTAGAAGTATGATTTTGTTTACGCCTTGCTCTTCTAATTCATCGATATATTTTTGTGCAGTATCAAGTTCATCTAAAAATGTAATCTCATCACTTGGATTTGAGGATTCTTTTGTTTTTTGTGATACAGTAATTCCTACAATCCCTACTTTTTGACCATCTACCTCTTTTATAACATAAGGTTTCCACATATTTGAAAGAGTATTCCCTGCATCTGGTATCACATTGGCTGAGAGTACAGAGATGTTGTTATCAAGTCTATCTATGAATGTTTTTAAAGCACTGTCTCCATCATCAAAAGAGTGGTTACCTAGAACATATGCATCAAAACCTACTTTATTCATAGTCTCTGCATCTGCTTTACCTTTAAAGAGCGAATAATACAATGTCCCTTGAAATACATCTCCAGCATTTAGTGTTAAAGAGTTTGGTTTAGCCTTTTTCAACGCTTTTAATTTACTCACTATCCGTGGGTATCCACCCGTATAATAGTATGTTTTTTTACCTCCTAAAGAGAAACTTAATCTTTCACTATCAATATGAGAGTGTGTGTCATTGATATGAAAGATGGACATATTTAAAGGTTTAGCTACGGGTGTAGATGTATTAGAATTTCCACAACCCATCATAAGTAAACTTACAACCACTGCACTGAGATAATTTCTATGTTTCATTTTATATTTCCCTTTGAGGATAAGATTTTTCGAAAAGTATCAAAGCCATTTTGAGATAGCTATGCTTACTATTCTAACAGTCATTATAATTTGTTTATATAACAAAAAAGAAACAGAAAAGGTTTAAAATGGTTACATAGAAATTGTTATTTAGGTGTTTAATGTAGCCTATCTTCCTTTAATTTTAGAAAAATCACAATGTTTCCTATTTGTTACTTTTTTGAAGTAATCTTTGAAGCATGAAATATAAATCAATCTTTGTCTCTGACATACACTTAGGTACTAAATTTTCGCAAGCTGAAAAATTTTTAGATTTTATGAAAGAAAATGGATCAGAAAACCTCTACCTTGTTGGAGACATTATTGATGGATGGTCAATGAAACGTAAATTTCGTTGGAAACAATCACACTCTGATGTTATTCAAAAAATACTCCGAAAAGCACGTAAAGGCACAAATGTTTATTTCATTACAGGAAACCATGATGAATTTTTACGCCCTTTTTTGCCTCTCATGCTAGGAGATAGACTCGAAGTACTTAATGAAGCAGAATATACTGCCTTAAATGGTAAACGCTACTATATCACACATGGTGACTTTTTTGATTCTGTTACTATGACTAAAAAGTGGTTAGCCCTTTTAGGTGATATAGGGTATGATTTATTGCTAAACCTAAATGGTATCATCAACTTTACAAGGCGAAAATTTGGTATTTATAAATATTGGTCTCTCTCTAAACATGTCAAAGATAAAGTAAAATCTTCTGTTTCATTTATTACAGATTTTGAAACAGTACTTGTAGAACATGCAAGACACAAAAACTATGACGGTATCATTTGTGGGCATATTCATAAAGCAGAAATAAAAGATATTGATGGTATAGAATATAAAAATTCTGGTGATTGGGTAGAATCATGTACTGCATTGGTAGAAACCATGACAGGAGAATGGGAAATTATAAGCTGGCTCAATCACCAAGAAGAAACACCTACACTTCAGAAAAAAGAGGCAGTTGCCGAATGAAAATTGCTTTGGTACTTTCTGGTGGTGCAGCCAGAGGAGGATTTCATTTGGGTGTCATAGAGGCTCTACTAGAAAAAGGTTTTCAAATAGAAGCTGTTTCGGGCAGTAGTATAGGTGCACTTATTGGTACAAGTCTTTCTGCAGGTATTGCACCCAAAGAACAGTTAAAAATTTTTAAATCCAAAGCTTTTAAAAAATCTCTTAAATTTAATGGTCTTAAAAAAGGGCTATTGCGTGTAGAAGAGAAGACAAAAATACTTAAAAAACTCATTCCTATTGAAAATTTAGAAGACGGTAATTTTAAAGTGCATATTACTACCATTGATTTAAGCTCTGGAGAAATTGTACGTTTTCACAAAGGAAAAGCAATCCCTCTTTGTGTGGCATCTACATCTGTTATCCCATTATTCAAACCCATAAGCTATGAAAGTTATCAATTGGTTGATGGAGGAATCATGGATAACTTACCTCTCACCCCACTTAAACAATATAATCTACCTATTGTCGCTATCGATTTGCATCCAAAGGAATATGGTTTCAAAGATAGTATGTGGGGCATCCTAAAACGGGCTGTTTTCTTGATGTGGCGTGCATCAGTACAAGGACAAATCAAAGAATGTGACTACTACATTACCAACCAAAAACTAGAAAACTATTCACTTTTTAGTTTTAAAAAACTCGATGAAATGTTCGAATTAGGCTATCAAACAGCCCTAAAACATCCCTTATTACAAAACAAATCTATGGAATAAAAGGGGTACATCATACTATTCGTTGTTGGATTTCAGCTTTTGTAAATTGATAGATTGGGTCTATTGATGTAATATTTCCATCAAGTTTTGTAACTTCAAAATTAAAACTAGATGGGCTGTCTCCACAACCTAATATTTTAGACTGTAACTCTTTTTGAGACAATTGTACGAGATAAGATACGGTTTAAACACTATGTTAGATTTACCCTCTCTAAAAATCTTATTTTCTCCACATCTTTTTACGATAAAATAACACAATATATAACTTAGGAGATTATCATGAAAAGCATCTATATTTTATTAGCCCCTTTACTACTTTTTTCAGAGACTAAACTTTCAGACATTGAGGTGACAGCTCAAACGCAGAGCCAAAGTGAAGAGGATAATGGGGGTTTTTTAATTCAAAAAGAGAGTTTTATGCCTTTGACAGGATGGGGGCAGTGGTAGATATTACGCCTAGCTACCCCAAAGGTTCAAACAAAGGACGCATTCATTTAGGGCTTTACGATGCCGATTTTGCTTATGATGCTAAGTTGGGGGAAGATACCTCTCTTTTTGTGAGTGGACGGCGAAGCTATTTTGACCTTTTTGCCAACAAAATTATGAAAGAGTTAGATTCAGATGAGCGAGACAGCAGTAAAAAAACAACTTTTACGCATTGTTGAGGGCTTTGGAAATCCTTTTATTGATACCATTGAGTCTGCTAATCATTACGCATTTAACATTACTAAAAAGTTTGAAGACAAAAGTTCTTTGGTGATTGAGCCTTACTTTAAAACTTTTGAAAATTTAGCCATTAATGATGATTT
>JALSQB010000244.1 GCA_026985655.1 Campylobacteraceae bacterium
TTTCAAGGTGAGGGGTTTGAGTTTACGGAGCTTCGTGAATATGTTTATGGAGATGATGTTCGTAAAATAGACTGGAAAACCACGGCGAAGTTGGGAAAGCCTTTTATTAAGATTTACAATGAAGAGCGAGAACTCAACGTGGTAACGGCTGTGATGTTGGGTGGCTCTACTTATTTTGGTACGGTCAAACAAAAATCTGAAACCATGGCTGAATTGGTCGCACTGCTTGGCTTTTCAGCTGTTAAAAATAGCGATTTGTTTTCAAGTATTATTTTTGCCGATAAGCTTTACAACATAAGTAAACCCAACAAAAAATACTTTGCCGTGCAAGATGCAGTAACTCAAATGCAAAAGTTCGATATGTTGGGAAAAAGTTCTGACTATAAAGCCTTTAGCGATACACTTTATAAACGCATTAAACGAAAATCGTTACTCTTTATCATCTCAGATTTTGTGGGTAAAATAGATTTGTCACTCTTGTCCAAAAAACACGATGTGGTTGCTTTAATTGTGCGTGACAAATTTGAAGAGAACCCAGAAGCTTTAGGGCAAATACGTCTATTGGACATGGAAAAAGAGCGTTCTTTTGAGGGTATGGTGAGTAAGGACACTATGCAAGGTTACCAAAAAGCATTGGCAGACAATGATGCACAACTTTATGCTCATTTTAAAAAGTCGGCTATACGTTACACGAAAATTTACACCGATGAAGAGCCTTATTTGAAGTTGCTTAAGTTGTTGGGAGGGCGTTAGATGGAAAATCAATTAAGAGACATAAAACCTTTATTAGAGATACCTGATAGCTCTTATTATGTTTTTGTAGGCTTACTTTTTTTAGCAATAAGCATCGTTGTCTTTGTGCTGTTTTTTCTAATTAAAAAGTTTTGGAAACAGAGAAAAATAGACATGCAAAAGGTCTATTTTGAACAGTTTAAAAATTTAGATTGGAGCGATGCTAAAACATCAGCGTATGAAGCAACCAAATTGGGACGCATACTTACTAAAAATAATGAGAGAGCCAAAGAGATATATGGACAATTTGTTCCCATGTTAGAAGCCTACAAATACAAAAAAGAAGTTCCCTTACTTGATGAAAAGACTTTAAATCAATACACGCTACTGGTGCATATAATCGATGAATCAATTTAGTTTCCAATACCCTTGGGTTTTGGGGTTTATCATCATTTTTATGCTCTGTGCAAAGTTTTGTAGGATTAAATCGCACTCTATCTATTTCCCACACTTAGACTCCTTGATGCTAGGTGCTAAAAAAAGAGGACAACTCTTGCCCTTGTTAAAATGGTTAGGCATAACTTTAGCCCTTGTGGCATTGGCTTCTCCTGTGCTAAGCAAAGAGTATAGTAATGTTAAAAAGCATGGGCGTGATATTGTGCTGATTATTGATACCTCTGAGTCGATGAAACAACAAGGATTTGATGCTAAAAATCCTTCTAAAAATAAGTTTCAAGCAACCAAAGAGGTGGCAGCTTCTTTTGTTTCAAAAAGAAAAAATGACCGTGTTGGACTCATTACTTTTGCAGACATTGCCTTTGTGGCTTCACCTTTGACTTTTGAGACAGATTTTTTAGAAAAAATCATAGGAATGCAAAGTCTTGGGATTGCAGGACGCAGAACAGCGATTAATGATGCTTTGGTTCAGTCGTATGGAATGTTAGAAAAATCAAACGCCAAGAGTAAGATTGTTATTTTGCTCACCGATGGGATTGACAATATGAGTCAAATAACGGTTGATGAAGTGGTCTCTTTGGTGGAGAAATCAAAAGTAAAACTTTACACCATTGGGGTAGGGAGTTCACGTGATTTTGATGGTAAATATTTGCAAAAGTTAGCCAAAGCAGGAAAAGGAGTGGCATTTTCTGCACAAAATGCCAAGATGCTAAGTAAAATATATGAGGAAATTGACCGTTTAGAAGTTTCTAAAATAGATGATAAAAAAGTAGTACAACATATTTATTTGTTTGCGTATCCTCTAATTTTTTCTATTTTATTGCTACTTCTTTTTATCTATTTTAAAAATATGAGGAGTGCTTAATGAGTTTTGTAAACCCTCAACTTTTTTGGATTTTAATTTTACCTTTAATCGTTTTTACGGTGGTCATTTTACGCCATAAAGGCTCGGTTACCTCAGTATTTAGTGAAGAGGTTTTAAAAAAACTTTCAATTGGTGATGACTCTTTACCTTTAGTTGTACGAAATAGTCTGTTACTTTTGGCTATTTTTTTTATGCTTATTGCCTTGGCTAGACCTGTATTTGACCATGGTGACAAAGTGGTACAACTAAAAGGACTTTCAGCTGTGGTCGCACTTGATATTTCAGGTTCAATGAGAGCCAAAGATATTTATCCAAATCGTTTGGAATTTGCCAAAAAGAAAATGCTAAGTTTATTTGAAGAGATGCCTTCTGATGAGTTGTCAGTTGTTGCTTTTGCACACTCTGCATTTATGTTAGCCCCTTTTTCTTCGGACAAAGAGACACTTTCTCAAATGGTTGGGGGGGTCACCGATGAGTACATCAACATGAGTTCGACGGACTTTTCGCACTTAGGTGCGTATGTGGCTAAAATTTTAGAGAAAAAAGAGCCAAAGATTTTGATTGTTTTTTCAGATGGTGGAGAGAAAAAAGATTTAGAAAAGTTCACCCAGATTATTAAAAACAACAATATTTACCTCTATGTGGTGTTGGTCGGAACGCAAAAGGGTTCACCTGTCATTGACGAAGAGGGAAAAAAGGTGAGTAAAAATGGTGCGATTGTGATTACCCAAAGAAATGATGCATTGGGTCAAATAGCCTTTGACAATAAGGGGGCATTTGTGGTGGCAAATACAGGCACGCAAAGCATCAAAGATTTGGTAGCTACCATTAAAGCACAACATCAAAGCAAAGCACAAGGAGAAGTGACCATTCATGACAGAGAAGAGTTTTTTTACTATCCTTTGGCTTTAGGCATTTTACTCTTACTCTTAGGCTTCTCATCACTACCACAAAGGATACAAAATGTTAAGTAAAAATATTGAATACAGAGGATCTGTTTGGGGCTTTTGGGGAACGTTTCTTTGGGGAATTGTTATTTTAATTACTTTTTTAATGGGTCAAATACTGCCACTCATAGCTTACATGATAGTTGAAGGAACAAGCCTTAGTTTTGAATCTTTTAACAGTTTGGCCGCTACTGCTTCAACGGATGTTTTTTTACTTTTTCTCTCTTCTGTGGGAGGAATGCTCTTAGTTGTGCCTGTGGCATTTGGCATTGCGAAACTCAAACGAGGGTCACTCTTAAAAGATTATTTTGCACTCAATGGCTTTAAGTGGAAAACGCTTGGCTTTTGGCTTTTAATTTTTATTGTTTTGCAAATTGCCACAAGTTTTTTGATTGAAGCGTTGGGAGCAAAAGATATTCCTAACTTCATGTTAAATTTAGAGTACCCCACACGCATGCATAAAATTTTACTACTCATAGCCGTCATGGTCGCAGCCCCTGTTGTGGAAGAGGTAGTTTTTAGAGGTTTTTTACTTAAAGGTTTTGCTAACAGTTTTATGGGGATGCACGGGGCTGTATTGGTCACTTCTGCACTTTGGGCAGTGATTCACATGCAGTATGAGATTGTTTATCTTATTGCTATTTTTGTCATTGGGCTTGTTTTTGCCTATGCACGTTTGTTGAGTAACTCACTTTTTATTCCGATGATTATGCATTCGCTGATGAACTTTTTGGCAACAATGGGGCTGTTTTATGAGAAAGGGGTGTTTTAGCATGAAGCAACTCATACTCTTGCTACTTGCAAGCAATTTTTTACTCGCAGATTTATTAGACTTTAAGACAATAGCGATAGCAAAAGAAGCATATAAAGCAAAAAACTTTGAGCGTTCTGCCTTATTATATGGGACATTGAATATAAAAGAACCAACGGTTATGTACAATAAAGCAAATGCTGAATATAAAGCAAAAATGTATGAGAGGTCAATTGAATCTTATAAAAAAGCTAAAGGAATTAAAGAAGAAGAACAGCGTTTATATAATCTTGGTAATGCATATTTTAAAAATAATAATTTTGATGAAGCAATTAAAAGTTATGAAAAATCTTTAAAGCTTAATCCTCATGATGAAAATTTAAAAAATAATTTAGAACTTGCCAAGAAAAAGAAAAAAGAAGAAGAGAAAAAAAAGCAAGAGCAAAAGAAAAAAGAAGAAAAAAAGAAAGAGAACAAAAAGAAGAAAGAGCAAAAGAAGCACGAGAAAAAAAAGAAAGATGAGCAGAAGAAAAAAGATTCAGACAAAAAAGAAGATAATAAGAAGAAAGATGAGCCTAAGAAAAAGTCTGATGAAGAAAAAAAGAGACCAAAAGAAGAGGCAGAGAAGAAAATGACACCTCAAGAGAAAAAACAAGAAGCGATGAGAAAGAGAGAGTTGAAACACATGCTCAAACAGTTACAGAAGAAAAAGATGCCCACGATGATGTATCAGACAGATGAGAAGAAAGCGATGCAAAATGAAAAAGGAGAACGTAATGCTCAAAATCCTTGGTAGTTTACTTCTTCTGTGTAGCACTGTTTTTGCAGGAACAATTACAGCTATGGTGGATAATACTGAAGTTGTAAAAGGTGACTCGGTACTGCTCACCCTTGCTATGACAGGGGAAGATGTAAGCCCAATGCCTGCGATACCTGAAATAAATGGGCAAAAAGTTTTTAACACTCAACGGCGTATGAAGTCAGATTTTGTTGAGGTCAATGGTGTGAAGAGTATGCAAAAGACGCACATATTGATGTTAGAGTTTAGACCCAATGCGAACATGACCATTCCTTCTTTTTCTGTTCAAATAGATGGCAAAGTAGAGAGTACAAAGCCTATTACAGTAAAGGTTGTGAGCTTAGCTAAAGGGCTTAAACATGAAAATAGAGATTTTTCTTTAGAGATGAAACTCGAAAAAACAAAGTTTTACTTGGGTGAATCGATTGTTTTGAACTTATATTTTAAACAACGAAGTAAATTAGATGTTTTACAAATTGATTACACTCCCCCTGCGTTTAAAGATTTTTTCTTTAAACAAATTGGTGAGGGGAAAACGTACAAAAAAGGGGCATTTAGCATACAAGAGTTAAACTACTCTTTAACAGCAAAAAGAGAGGGGAATTTAAGCATAGAATCTGCACTTGCAAAAATTGCACAGCGTTCACATCAAGTACAAAAAGGGGGCTGGTTTGTAGATGTTCCTAAATGGACAAGCATCTCCTCTTCTTCATTGGCACTTGAGGTGCTTAAGCCTTTAGGAAGATATGACCTTGTTGGAAAGTTTAATTTAACAGATAAAATTGATATGCTTAAGGTTAAAGCAAATAAACCTATAACTTTACGCCTAGAGCTTTTAGGAGAGGGCAACTTAGAAGAGTACAATGGCATAAAATTTGACATTCCTTCTGTGACTATTTACAGTGATGATGCAAAAGTAACGAGTAATTTAAAGGGAGCGAAGCTAGAGAGCCATTATCAAAAAAGTTTTGTTTTCATTAGTGACCACAGTTTTAGCATTCCCTCTAAAGAGATTTATGTTTTTGATTATGAAACAGAGAAAATTAAAGTGCTTAAAACAAAAGCCTATAACATAGAAGTAGAGGGAAGCGAAAAGATAGCGATTACAAGTTCTGTCCATTCAGCAAGCCCCATAGATATTAATACACCAAGCAAGGAGAATTTCACCCCTAAAAGTAGTGGCTTAGCGAGTTTTCTAGCACTCTTTTTTGCTTTTATTTTAGGAGTGTTAGCCACCTTATCTTTTCGCTATATTCCTACGTCTGTTTTACCTATGTGGAAGAAAAGACGAAAAAGGTTTAATGGAGAAGATGCTTTAAAAATCCTCTATCCAAAAATAGGGGAGAACCAAGAGGTTGAAGCGATGGTTCGAAATCTATATGCCATAAGGTGTGGAACAAAAGGGGTAGAGATAGACACAGAGCTACTGAAAAAGATGCTGAAGCAGTATCGCACTTCTTCTGGTAGTAAAGATAA
>JALSQB010000245.1 GCA_026985655.1 Campylobacteraceae bacterium
AATGTGACATTCCATTTCCAAAAAGTGTTGAACTAAGTAGCAGTGACATCATTCCAAGTGTTAAAAAGTTCTTCTTTAGCATTTTTATTCCTTATTTATCATTTTCTTTTCCTATCTCAATTATGTCAAAAAAGAGAAAAAAGTGCAACAAAAATAGTCACTTTTTTTCACTTTATCTACTTTTTAGACTAAAAAAGGTAGTAAACGTGAAAAAACACAACAAAAAAAAACATTACAAATTAATAAAAAACTATTTATCAATAAAAGTGACTTTTTCCCACACACTTACTTCATCTACTTTGGGAAAACCATCGAGAATTTCTTGTGGTTCAAATTTTGTTTTATACGCAAAAGCCTTACAACCATCAACCCAATAGCCCAAATAAATCCATCGTAAGTCTAACACTTTTGCCAATTCAACCTGATAAAGCAAAGAGTATGTTCCAAGAGATAAATTTAGATAATCGGGGTCATAATAAAAATAGATAGAAGAGATACCATCATCTAAAATATCTATAAGATCAACACCAACTAACTTTCCATCTACAATGTAAAGTACCTCTTTTCCAAAATCATGCGCCCCTTCAACAAAATTTTCTTTATATTCTCTGGGACTAATATTACGATGTGTCCAATCATCTTGTTGATGTTTATAAGCATGATATTTATTATAAAGTTCAATATGAGCTTGAGAAAGTGTGGGTTTTTGAATGATTATCTCGGTATTTTTATTACGTTTTATCGCTTTCTTTTGAGATTTTCTCAATTTAAAATTCTCTGCATCTATGCGTACAGATTTACACTCATCACACCCCTCACATATAGGATGAAAATAATAGAAACCAAAACGACGCCAGCCTCTACTAATGAGTGCTGTATTGTAAGCCTGTGTCGCATGCTCTATATATTTATAGGACATACGAACGCTTCGCCCTTCTAAGTAAGCACAATCATAATCTAACATTGAGAAATCGGTTGATTTTGGTGGGACATCTGTAAATTTACTATTCATAAGTATGATTTTATCTAAAAAAGTCTAATTTATAGTAAAATTTTAGTTCTAACATAAATTTAAGGATTATATTTGTACCTATACCAACCAAGCTCTGGCTATGCTTATAATAGTGACTCTATATTTTTATATGATTTTATTGCTACTTTTAAACCAAAAGGAAAACTTCTTGACGTGGGTTGTGGAGTTGGCATTATCTCATTGTTATTAACAAGAGATTTTGACACCAAGACAAGTATTATCGATAAACAAGAAATAATGTTAAAATATGCTAAGCATAATTATCAATTAAATAATTTAGAAGTCAATGCAATATTGGAAGATTTTGTACATTTTAATGAAAATGAAAATGAAAAATTTGACTATGTTATCTCCAATCCTCCTTTTTATGACCAAAATGTCATACAGAGTCAAAATGAGCATCTCAATATTGCCCGTTATGCTCAACATCTACCCATCGATAGCTTCATCGCTAAAGTAAAAAAAATCTTAAAACCTCGAGGTAGATTTATTTTTTGTTATGATGCCAAACAAGTTGATAAATTACTCTATACATTAATAAGCTATAAAATAAATCCTGAACAGATACGTTTTGTGCATTCAAAAATTGACCGTGATTCCAAACTGGTTATGATTTCAGCAAGAATGAATTCTAAGTCAATGATGAAAGTTTTACCACCTCTTATTGTATTTGATGAAAAAAACAACTATAATAGTGAAGCAAAAAAAGCTTTTGTACAAGCAAAAACAAATAGTATCAAAGGAGACTACTAATGGAATCAAATATTATCTCAGAAGTAGGCTATGATTTTAAGTTTACACCCTCAGCTTGTGAAGCTTGTGGTGGTGCGTGTTGTACAGGAAAGAGTGGTTATATTTGGGCGAAGTATCCAGAGATTGAACAAATGGCAACATTTTTAGACTTAAGCGTAGAAGAATTTGCTACAATGTATCTCAAAAAAGTTAAGCATCGTTACTCTTTAGTAGAGAAACAACTTGATGATGACAATTTTGCCTGCATCTTTTTTGATGAAAAAGAAAAAAAATGTACCATCTATTCTGTACGACCACGACAATGCAGAACTTTTCCTTTTTGGGAAACATTTAAAAAAAATACAAAAGAGGTAAAAGACGAGTGTCCTGGAATCATAGACTAATAAAGAAAAAAAACATTATCACCCTAATTGCTCCTGTGGCTTTTTTACTGGCTTGTAGTACTTACACACTACCTAGTGAAAGTAAAACCATTGTAAAAAAAGAGGATTTAAAAGCATACAATCCTAAAAATTTTGCCACACAAACAGAACAAGAGAAAAAAGCAAAACTTAAAAATGAAGACCAACTTATTATTAAAGCTATTTTTCTTGAAGATGCCCATGCCTATGAACAAAGTCATGAGTTGTATGCCCTACTTTACCAAAAAACTGGGAAAGAGGAGTATCTTTTAAAAGAGTTAAATACTGCTTATCTAGCAGGTGTTCTCTCTCCTAATTTAGAACAATTAAAAAGCTATATTCAAAATAATCCTGAAAACTTTCAAGCACAACGCTTATTGCTTTCGTTTGACCTTAAAGCTAAAAAATTTGATGAGGCAAAAGAAGTTGCCCAAAAATTAACCAGCAATTCAACCCATGCCATAGACTTTGAACTCGCAGCCAATCCATACATTTTTTCAGGAGAGTATCAAACAGCACTTAACTATTTAACAGAGGCTTACAAAAAGACTTTAAATGAAGAGATACTTTTTAAAATCATCACCATTAAGATTAACTATCTTAAAGATATTGAAGGGGCAATCGAAGATTTAGAAAATCATAAAGAGAAACAAGGTTGTTCTGAAAAAATTTGCTTACAACTAGCTGCTATCTATTCAGAACAAAAGAAGAGTGACAAGTTGGTTGCTACCTATAAATCATTGTATCAATCAACGAAAAAAGAGATATATTTTGATAAAACCATCGAGAGCTATTTAAACAATAAAGAGACCAATCAAGCCATTACTTATGTCAAAGAATTAAATAGTCATGAAGCCATACTCTATTCACTTTATATGGAAGCAAAAGCGTACCAAAAAGCCAATCTTCTAGCCAAACAGTTAATTGAAAAAACCAATGACCCTCGATGGTATGCTGAGTCGGCTATCTCTCTTTATGAGTCTTTAGATGATACAAGCAATAAAGCATCTCTCTCTAAAGTAGTTGAAGCGTTTGAAAACGCCTTTGCTCATGGCGAAAAAAACCCTGTCTATTTAAACTATTATGGCTATACCTTAATTGATAAAGAGATAGATGTTCAAAAAGGCATCACAATTATTAAAAAAGCCCTAGAAGAAGAACCTGCAAATACTTACTTTTTAGATTCATTGGCTTGGGGATACTATCACTTAAACAATTGTGAAAAAGCTTATCCTACCATGAAAAAAGTAGTGGATGTTGAAGGTCTAAAAGACCAAGAGATTGTGACACATTGGAATGCGATCAAAAACAAGTGTGAAAATAAATAACAAGTAACAAGAAAAACAAAGGTAAAACATTGGCACAAATTTTAGATGAAATCATAAAAAAAACAAAAGCAGATTTAGAAAAAAGAAAAATAGAGTTCCCAATGGAGTGGCTTGGTCGCTCTTTGGCACTCAATCCATTTGCAC